>CAYQWO010000004.1:0-22490 GCA_964421095.1 uncultured Syntrophaceae bacterium | reverse complement strand
GGCTCGAAAGGTCATCTTTTCCTCCTTTGGCGATTCAATCTCCTACGCAAATTTGGGAGTTGGGAGTTGGGAGTGGAGAGTTGAGAGGGGGGAGGCCAACTCACAACTCACAGTTTCATTAAAGCAAGGTCACCCCGCTGTCGATTTTTTTGACGATTCGCCGTCCCTCCTGGCTACGAAAGGCTAAGCGCAGCTCCCCCAGGGTCGCCTCAGCCAGAAGAAAAATGGTACGGGCCTTGCCGATGTCCTCCAACTGGTGGGCGTCGGAAGACACAATCCTCGGAATGTGGGGAGAAACTTCGGCCATCCCCCCCGCTTCCAGGAATTGGGTCTTGCGGCTCATCTCCAGGACTTCCAGCTCCATATTCTCCGGGATCAACCCCAGCTGGCTGATCAAGCTGAAGGAACCCTTGTCAAAATGCGAGGGAATAGTCAGTCCCCCATACCCTTCGACTCGCTGCTTTACCTCCTCCAGGGAAAAGTCGATGGAGTTCAAAAGCAGCCGCTCCTCAAACTGCAAAATGTTTCCTTCATCGTCCACGATGGGTTGGTCTCCGAAGACCTCTGGATCATTCTGTATATCGGGGAGGTGTCGACGAACCTCCTCATCCCAGGCAGCAGTTGCCGGCCAATCTGGAAAGAGGGCGAGAAGGTGAATTTCTTCTCGCGTTTGCACCTCCATGCCCGGGATGACCTTCAACCCCCGCCTCTCTGCCAGGCGCATAACCACCTGGACATTCTTGGCTGTATTGTGGTCGGTAATGGCGATAATATCCAGACATTCCGCCTTGGCTTGCTCTACGATCTGCCGGGGTGAAAGGTCCAAACTGGCGCACGGGGATAGGCACGTATGGATGTGCAGGTCCGCGCTATACTCTCTCAACATCTCTGCCGGAGCCCTGGGCGCCGCTCCCTCCTGGGTTTCGGAAGCCAATTGGTCGGCATTCTGCTCCCAAACCCTCCCTACTGCCTGCGGATGGTGATATCCAAGACCGTTCCCTGACCGACCACCGAAGCAATATAGAATTCGTCGGAATTCTTCTTGATGTTCGGCAGGCCCATCCCGGCGCCGAAGCCCATCTCCCGGATTTCCTCAGAGGCTGTGGAGTATCCCTCCTGCATGGCCAACTCGATATCTTCAATGCCGTTTCCCTCATCCGTTACCTTAATGTTCAGCAGCTCTGGGGTCACCGATAAGGTCAACGTTCCCTGTCTGGCATACCAAACTACATTCATCTCCGCTTCATAGGTGGCGATCGTCGCCCGGCGGATGACTCTGTTCGAAACCCCCAAATCCTGCAAGATTTTCTTGACTTTGCTGGCCACTTCTCCGGCATTGACAAAATCGCCCCCGCTGATGTTGAAGGATTTCTCAAAGAGGGGCTCATCGGCCATCAACTACAGCTTCCCTCCTCGGTTTCCGAGCAGCCTGGAAGCCCGTGCTGGTACAGACGACCGCAGGCTTCATACATGGGCAGATCGGTGAGTAGCACGGGAATATTTTTCGCCATGGCCAAGGCGATGGTTTCCCGGTCAGGTTCCTTCCCACGGACAAAGACCAGGGCTTTGATACTGGCCATTTCTGCGGTCCGGACGACCTGCAAGTTCGTGAGGCCGGTCAAGAGCAGAGATTCCTCCTTGGTGAAGGCCAAGACGTCACTCATCAGGTCGCATCCACAGGCCATCTTGATATTCATCTGAAAGTCCTGGGGGGCGACGATCACCTGGGCGTCGAGGATTTCTTTGATTTCTTGCAGAGTCATCCCCTTCTCTCCTCCGCTGGCAGGGTTAGGCGTTCAGGGCCAAAGCCACAGGCTGGGAGCGCTACGAAAGCCGAAGTAGCAAGTTAGCACAGAATTTCCGCCCCTGTCAAACCGGGATTCCGAGCCCATTCTTGTTGAAATTTTAACAAATTCGCCAGCGTCCGCGAATGACTCACATCAGGGCCAGGATCGATTGCCTAGCCAGATCTAGATATTGGGAAGGGGTAATGCCCATCTGAAGGGTGCCCAAAACGGCGATAATAAGGGCAATAACCATGGCCGGAGACAGGTCTAATCTGGCAAATTCCTTCTCGGGGTTGCGCATGTACATCATCACGGTCACGCGCAGGTAGAAATATACGGACAGGGCGCTGTTCAGGACGCCGATGATGGCCAGCCCGATGTACCCGGCTTTTACAGCTGCGCTGAAGATGTAGAATTTCCCCACGAAGCCGGCAGTCGGAGGAATCCCCGCCAGGGAAAACATGAAGATGGCCATGGCCGCGGCCAGAAGCGGGTACTTGGAGGCCATCCCGCTGTAGTCGGCGATGTTGATATTTTCCTCGCCCTTCCGGCCGTAGAGGATGACGACTCCAAAAGCCCCCAGGTTCATGAAGGCATACGCCAAGATGTAATAAAGGACGCTGGCCGTGCCCAATTCACTGGCGGCCACCATGGCCACCAAAATATACCCGGCGTGGGCGATGCTGGAATACGCCAGCATGCGTTTGATATTCTTCTGCGCGATGGCCACCACGTTTCCTAAGGTCATGGTCAGGACAGCTAGAACCCAGAGGATCCAGACCCAGTCCGTTTGCAGCGAGGACAGAGCATAAAGAAATACGCGCAGAAAGGCGGCAAACCCCGCAGCCTTCGGGCCGACCGACATGAAAGCGGTGACCGAGGTCGGAGCCCCTTCGTACACATCTGGGGTCCACATGTGAAAGGGCACCGAGGCCACCTTGAACCCGAACCCGACGATGAGCAGGCCCATGCCGATGAGCAGCAGGGGGTCGGTGAGTAATTGAATCTTGCGGACGAATTCATAGATGCCCTTCAAGTTGGTCGTCCCCGTGGCCCCATATATCAGGGCAATGCCGTAGAGCAGGAATCCTGTGGAGAAAGCGCCCAGGAGAAAATACTTCAGGGAGGACTCGTTGGATTTGGGCTGGGTGCGGAAGAAGCCGGCCAGGACGTAAATGGCCAGGGAGAAAGTCTCCAGTCCCAAAAAGATGATGATCAGATCAGCAGCCGAAGCCATGAACATCATGCCCACGGCGGCAAAGAGCACTAAGACATAGTACTCCCCGTACTCGAACTCTTCTTCTTGCAGAAAGCGGATGGACATCAACACGGTAAGCGCGGCAGTAATCAGGAAGACAATCTTGAAAAAGAGGGAGTAATTATCTACCACAACCATGCGATTGAAAGCATATTCCGATTTTCCCCAAAGGCTGAAGCAAAAGATCAAGGCCACGACGATTCCGGCCAAGGACAGGTACGGGATCGCCCCCTTGGCTCCCTTTTTAGCTAGAACGTTAAGGATCAAAAGCCCCATGGCGGTGAGGCTCAAGATCAGCTCCGGCCCGATCGCGCTCCAGTTGACCGCAGGGATGACCATATTCATGAAAATGCCTCCCATTTGAAAAATAAAGACAGAATGCAGAAATCAGTAATCAGAAGTCCGGAGGCGAGAATCTTCCACCGATGGATCATTCTGAATTCTGGCTCCTGTCCCGCCCTGGCGGGACTGAATTCTGTAGGACTTTGGCCAGGAAAATTTTTTCTCCCTGCTCAAGCTGCAACCCGGCTTGATATTTATTTTGGACCTGGATGAGATAATTTTTCACCGTGGGCTCCATGCGGCTCAGGAATGTCTGGGGGTAGATGCCGATCCAGAAGATAAACAGGGTTATGCAAGAGAGAACCAGGATTTCCCGCCCGGAAAGGTCCTTGAGGACCTTGTTCTCCGGCTTGGTCAGCTCACCGAACATCACTCGCTGGTACATCCAGAGCATGTACGCCGCGGCCAAAATGACTCCAGTGGCTGCCACCACGGCAAAGGTGGCGGTGGCCTTGAAGGTGCCGACGAGGATTAAGAATTCTCCGACAAACCCGTTGAGCCCTGGGAGCCCGATGGAGGAAAGGGTGACCACCATGAAGAAGGCGGCAAAGATGGGCATCTGCTTCCAGAGCCCTCCAAAGTCTTCGATCATCCGGGTGTGCCGCCGCTCATAGATCATGCCCACAAGAAGGAAAAGGGCACCCGTGGAGAAGCCGTGGTTGAGCATCTGCAGAACCCCGCCCTCAATCCCCTGCAGGTTAAAGGCAAAAAGCCCCAGCATCACGAACCCTAAGTGGGACACGGAAGAGAAAGCGATCAGACGCTTGAGGTCCTTTTGCACCAAACAGACCAGAGCCCCATAAATAATGCCAATAATGGCCAGGATGGAGACCAGGGGAATCAACTGGTGCGACGCGTTGGGGAAAAGCGGGATGCTGAAACGCAGGAATCCATAGGTGCCCATCTTTAGTAAGACCGCCGCCAGCAGGACAGATCCCACAGTGGGGGCTTCGGTATGGGCATCGGGCAGCCAGGTATGGAAGGGGAACATAGGGACCTTGATGGCAAAGGCCACGCCGAATGCCAAAAAGAGCCAGAACTGGGCATTCATGGGGACCTGCAGCCGGTAAAGCTCCAGGAGATCGAAAGTGTACTTCCCCGTAACCTCCCCGTTTTGGAAGTAAAGGACCAAGATAGCCACGAGCATCAGCACGCTTCCCACCATGGTGTAGATGAAGAACTTGACGGCGGCGTAGATGCGGCGCTTGGGGTTTCCCCAGACCCCGATCAGGAGGTACATGGGGATGAGCATCACTTCCCAGAAAACATAGAAGAGGAAAAGATCGAGGGCCACGAAGACCCCGATCATCCCGGTTTCCAGGAAGAGAAGGCAGATCATAAACTCCCTGACCTTATCCTGGATGTCTTGCCAGCAGGCCATCGCCGAGACGAAGGTTAGGAAGGTGGTCAATAAGACCAGAAAGAGACTGATTCCGTCTATCCCCAAAAAATAACTAATCCCGTATTCCGGAATCCACGGAGCCCTCTCCACAAACTGCATGGCCGGGGTATCCAACCGGAACTGGAAGAACAGGGGGAGAGAGAAGATGAACTCAAGGAGGGTAACCACCAGGGTGATCCAGCGAAGGGTTTCCTTTTTCTCCTGATCAACGAAGAGAAGGATGACCGCCCCCAGCAAAGGAAAGAAGGTGATCAAGGTCAATAGGGGAAATTCCGTCGGGCTCATTACCCAAGCTCCTTTTAAAATCAGCGGTCAGCTATCAGCCGTCAGCTTTCAGCTACGAAAAAAAGGTCCTTGCTGATCGCTGAAGGCTGATTGCTGATAGCCTATTTGATATTAAAGATAAAATACCCGACGATCAAAACCACGCCCACGAGAATCGACAGGGCGTAACTCTGAACGTTTCCGGTTTGCAAACGCTTGAAGAGTTCGCTTCCACCCCGAACTACAACCCCAACGCCGTTGACCGTGCCATCCACCAGGATGTCGTCAATAATCCTCCAGAGGAAGACCGAAAAACGGACGAGCGGGCCGACAAACACAAAATCGTAGATTTCATCCACCCAATATTTATTGGCGATCATTTGATAGGGGGTCTTGTAACGCTCGGCCAGCTGATCCGGCAAGTCAGGTTTCTTGATGTACATTCTGTAAGCCGAGAGGATTCCCAACACGGCGATGACCACGGAGACGGCCATCATGCCGATCTCAAATCCCGCCGAATGGTGACCGGCCTCTGCCACCTTTGGAGGAATGGCAAAGACTGGCGAGAGGAATTCACTGAACTGATTCCACCCCTCGATGACGGGGAACCCGATAAATCCGCCTATGGTCGAGAGGATGGCCAGAATGATCAGGGGCACAGTCATGATTCCCGGGGACTCATGGATATGATGGGCCACCTTATGATCTACCCGGGATTGACCATGGAAGGTTAAAAATACAGCCCGAAACATGTAAGTGGCGGTCAGGAAAGCGGCGATCGCTCCCACCAGCCAGAAGAAGAAGCCCCCTTGGGTCAGAGCCTTCCAGAGGATTTCATCTTTGGAGAAAAATCCAGCAAAGGGAAATATCCCCGAGATCGCCAAGGTGCCGATGAGAAAGGTCCAGTAGGTACGGGGCATATGCGGCTTGAGGGCCCCCATCTTGCGCATGTCCAGTTCCCCGGCCAGAGCGTGCATGACGCTTCCCGCGCCCAAAAAGAGCAGTGCTTTGAAAAAAGCGTGGGTCATCAGGTGGAAAATTCCGGCGGCGAAAGCCGCTACGCCACACGCCAGGAACATGTACCCCAGCTGGCTGATGGTGGAGTAGGCCAGCACCCGTTTGATGTCATTCTGAGCTAGGCCGATGGAGGCAGCGTAAATGGCCGTGGCAGCGCCAATGACCGCCACCACAAAGATCGAGGTGGGGGCCATAAGGAAAAGTACGTTACACCGGGCCACCATATATACACCGGCAGTGACCATCGTAGCCGCATGGATCAGGGCACTGACCGGCGTAGGGCCTTCCATGGCATCGGGAAGCCAGGTGTAAAGGGGGATCTGGGCGGATTTGCCCGTCGCTCCCATGAAAAGCAAGAGGGTGATCAGGGTGATGATTTCGCTGCCCACGGCAAATTTTCCCGGGGTTGCGGAAAAGACCGCCTTGAAATCGATGGTCCCGAAAGTCAGAAAGATCAAGAAGATGGCCAGCAAAAATCCGTAATCGCCGATGCGGTTGACGATGAAAGCCTTTTTGCCAGCGTCTGAGGCGGATTTCTTTTCGTACCAGAACCCGATCAGGAAATAAGAACAGAGGCCCACCCCCTCCCAGCCCACAAACATCAGGAGGAAATTGTTCGCGGAAACCAGGAGGAGCATGAAGAAGACGAAAAGATTGAGGTAGGTAAAATACCGCGGGAAGTCCCGGTCGTCATGCATGTAGCCGTGGGAATAAATGTGGATGATGAAAGAGACACCGGATACGACCATCATCATGACCACGGAGAGCGGGTCGACCAGGAAGCCAACATTCGCCTGAAACTCACCGGAAATGACCCAGCGGTAAATGATTTTTTCTACTGAGCGGTTGGCCGGGGCCAGCTTGAGCAGATCGCTGAAGACCAGGAGGGACACCAGGAAGGAAATCCCAATGGCCGCGCAGGCGATGAAGCCCACCGCCCCTTTGGACAAGCGCCTGCCGAAAAAAAGGTTCAGCGCAAACCCGATGGCCGGAAGCAACGGAATCAAACCCACATAGTCGATCATTTACGATCTCCTTCAACTTCCTTTGTAGGGGCGACCGGCCGGTCGCCCCTACAGGAATCACCATTTCATTACATTCAGCTCATCGGCGTTGACCGTCTCTTTGGTCCGGAATACAGCCATGATGATCGCCAAGCCCACGGCGGCCTCGGCCGCAGCCACGGACATGACAAAGAAGACAAAGATCTGGCCGTCCATGGAGTTCAAATAGCGGGAAAAAGCTATGAAGGCCAAGTTGGCCGCGTTGAGCATGAGTTCGATGGACATAAAAATGACGATGATGTTGCGCCGCAGCATGAATCCCAGGACCCCGACGGTGAAAAGGGCCGCGCTTAAGATCAGGTAACTGGAAAGAGAGATCATGTTTGCTCCTTGTTCAGATCTGGCGTTTGGCCAGCACGATGGCGCCAATGATGGCCACCAGGAGGAGGACCGACGTAATCTCAAAGGGCAATAGGTAGTCGGTAAACAGCAGCCGGGCGACTACTTCGGTGTTGCCCAGAGCCGCGACCTGTTCCGGCGGGAAGTTCCCTTTACTGCCTTCCAAAAGGACGGAGTTGAAGATCATGCCGATCTGAGCCAGCAGAATAATTCCGAGGAAGACCCCCAAGACCTTCTGCAGCCGGTGCCGGGTAATGAGCTTTTTCTCTTTCTCCAAGTTTAAAAGCATGATGACAAAGAGGAAGAGGACCATGATGGCGCCGGCATAGACCAGGACTTGGATGACGGCGATGAAGGGAGCGTTCAACAGGAGGTAGATCCCGGCCAGGCAGAAAAAAGTAATGATCAAGTAGATGGCGCTGGCCACTGGATTGCGCTGCACGACCACCAGGATGGCCGTGACCACAGTCCCCATAGCCAGAACGATGAAGAGAGCTGTTTCAATCATAGGCACCGAACTCCTTATTTCTGGTAGGCATGGAAAAGTTGATCCCGGTTGTAAATCAAGTCTTGGCGCGTATAATTGGCGGTCTCGTAGTTCTCCCGCAGAATAATCGCCCCGTACGGACAGGCTTCCTGGCAAAACCCGCAGAAGATGCAACGCAGCAGGTCGATCTCGTAGACCAGCGGGAAGCGCTTGTGCGTCGGGCCTTCGGCGGGCTCGACCCGGATGCACTTGGCCGGGCAGACCGCGGCGCAAAGTTCGCAAGCCACGCAGATAATTTTGCCCTGGTCATCGCGGGTCAGTTCATGCAGGCCGCGGAAACGGGGGTACATGACCATCTTCTGCTCCGGGTACTGAATGGTCACCGGATGGGTGAAGAAGGTGCGAAAGGTTAAGGCCAATCCTTTCAACAGCGGTATAATCATATTTTTCCTCGCGAGCGCTTCTTTCCTTCCTTTTACGAAAAAATGATCATTCCCACAGCAGTAAGCATGATGTTTAAAAGGGCCAAGGGAAAGAGTACTTTCCAGCCGAATTTCATCAACTGGTCGTAGCGGAAACGGGGATAGGTCGCCCGGACCCAGATGAAAAAGAAGATGAAAATAAAGACCTTGATCAAGAACCAGATCACCGGCGGCAAGAAAGGCCCATGCCAGCCGCCGAAGAAAAGGGTCACGGCTAAAGAGCTAACCACCAGGATGTGGGCATATTCGGCCAGATAATACAGGGCGAACTTCATCGAGCTGTATTCCGTCTGGTAGCCGGCCACCAGCTCGTTCTCGCACTCCGTCAGGTCGAAGGGGGTGCGGCTGCATTCGGCCACGGCCGAGATCAGGTAGATGATAAACCCCAAAGGCTGGTAAACAATAAACCATCCTTTGGACTGAGCCTCGACGATCTGGACCGTAGACAAAGAGCCCGCAATCATCAATACCCCGATCACCGAAAGACCCAGGGAGAGTTCGTAGCTGATCATCTGGGCGGAAGAGCGGATGGAGCCCAGCAGGGAATATTTGTTGTTGGAAGCCCACCCGCCCATGGCCACCCCATAAACCCCTAAAGAAGATATGGCGAAGAGGTAGAGCAATCCCACGTTCACATCCGCCACCACCAGGTCTACCTTTTGCCCCAGGATGGTCACGCTGTCCCCAAAGGGGATGACGGCATAGCTCACCAGGGCCGTGATTACGATGACTGTCGGGGCAAAAATATAAATGAGCCGGTTGGCATGGGGAACGATGATGTCCTCTTTGAAGAAAAGTTTAAGACCATCAGCGATGGGCTGGAGCAAGCCGAAGGGACCGACGCGATTGGGGCCGTAGCGGACTTGCATATGACCCAGGACTTTTCTTTCCATTAGAGTCATGTAGGCCACGATGAGAAGCATGACCGTGAAAACCACCAGGACTTTCACCAGGGCGATGAGAATGTAAGCGAGCATACCTCTCCTTCTTTCCGGTCCGGTTGGAGGCTAAATTTTCTCGAGCTTTACATGGGGGATTCTTAAATCCCGCCCGGTTAGCTGATTTCCTCCGTGGAGGCCGAAATGATAGGGAACGAACAGAACGCCCGGCGCGGTTTTTTCGGAGATCGCCGCCTTGACGGTGATCTTGCCATGTTTGGACTCCAGGATGACCTCCTGGTAATCTGTCAAGCCGAGCCGGGCAGCGTCTGCCGGGTGGACTTCCACGTAGGTTTGGCCCCGTATTCGCAAGAGTCCAGGGCTCATTGTCGACAGCGATCCCGAATGAAACAACGTTGGCCCGGTAATTAGGAAATAGGGAAACTCCGACTCGCCCCGTTCTTCCTCGAAGAACGCGGGGATGAATCTGGCCCTTCCCCGGGGGAAGTCTTTCTGATAAAGAATCGGCGTTCCGGGATGGTCCGGCGAGGGGCAGGGCCACTGCAGCCCCGATGATTTATCCAGCCGGCTATATTCCATTCCTCCGTAAAGGGGCACGAGGCTGCGGACTTCATCCATCACGGACTTAGGCGAAAACCTACCAAAGGAGGTTCCCATGGCCTTGGCCAATTCCTGGAAGATCCACAGGTCAGGCCGGGCCTCTCCGAGGGGTGGCAAAGCGGGCCGCACCCGCTGGACCCTCCGTTCGACGTTCGTAAAGGTTCCTTCCTTCTCCGCAAAGGTGACCGCCGGCAGGACCACGTGGGCCAAAGAAGCGGTCTCGGTCAAGAAGCAATCCTGCACTACCAGGAAATCCAGGGCGGCCAGGGCTTTTTTCGTTCGGTCTGCATCCGGGTACGTGACCGCTGGATTCTCACCGACGATGTACAGGCCCTTGGTCCTTCCTTCCTCAGCCGCCTGCAGGATGTCCAGAGCGCCCATGCCCGGGTTTTCCGGGATGGTCATTTTCCAGGCCTTCTCGAACCTGCCCCGTTCGGCTGCGTCCCGCAGATCCGCATACCCAGGGAGCAGGCTGGGCGTCACGCCCATATCCAGCGCCCCCTGAGCATTGTTCTTTTCCCCCAAGATGTAGATCCCGGCGCTCTCCTTGCCTATCTGGCCAGTCAATAGCGCCAGGTTCGCAGCGGCCAGCGTCAGGGCGGCGTCCTGCTTCCCGGAGGCTTGGCCCGTGGAGATCAGAACCACCCCTTTGCCCGCCTTGGCAAACAAACGCGCAGCCTCCACCAGAGACTTTGCAGCCACGCCGGTCATGGCCTCAACCTTCTGCGGAGCATACTCCTCCAAAAAGCGCTTTAGGCTTTCGATCCCCTCGGTGCGGGAATGGATGAACTCTTCTTTGGCCAGACCCTCGCGAAGGATCACTTGCATCAGGCCATTGACTAGGGCAGCCTCGCTTCCGGGCTTCACCAGGAGGTTGAAGGCGGAGAATTTGCTTAAATAAATGTTGCGGCTGTTCACCACGATCAGCTTGGCTTTCCGGCGCTTGACCGCCAGCACCACTTCCGACTTGATCACTGGATGAGTTTCCGAGAGGTCCGAACGCAAAGCGATGATGACGTCGGCTTGGCGAATTTCGTTGATGGAGTTGGTTGCGCCGGCATACCCCAGAGAATCCCGCAACGCCAGGAGGCCAGCGTAGCTGTACCCACCGGCATGGTCGATGTGGTTTGTCCCCAGCACGCCGCGCATGAATTTCTGGAACAGGTAGAGCTCTTCGTTGGTCAGCCGGGGCGAACAAAGGCCGGCCAGTGCATCTGCCCCATTCTGCGCTTTCAGCTCCTGAAAACGCTCCGCCACCAGGGCCAGTGCCTCTTCCCAGGAGGCTTTGACAAAGGAACCTTCTTTCTTGATCAGGGGAGAGGTCAGGCGCTCCCGGCTATGAATGTATTCCCATCCATAGCGACCTTTCACGCAGAGGTTCCCCTGGTTGATGCCCAGGTCCTCATCGGCTCGAATGCGCAGGATCCGGTTGTTCCTCGCCCCGACCGTTAGAGTGCAGCCCACCCCGCAGTACGCGCAGGTCGTGTTCGTTTCCTTCAGGTCCCAGACCCGGGCCTTGTGCAGGAAAATGCGGTCATTCAGGGCCCCGACCGGGCAGACGGATACGCATTGACCGCAAAATTCGCAGTTCATCGGCCGGTCGAAGTCCGTACCGATCTTCGCCTTCCAGCCGCGATTCATGAAGGAGAGCTCGTTAGCCCCCACTACTTCGTCGTCGATCCGGACGCACATGCCGCACAGGATGCAGCGGTTCAAGTTTCGCTCGATGAAGGGGGAGACATGGTCCGTGGGCAGATCGGCCTTGGGTCCCTGGAAACGATTTTCCGCTACGCCGTATTCGTAAACCAGGTTCTGTAGCTGGCATTCTCCCCCCGCATCACAGACCGGACAATCGAGGGGGTGGGAAATGAGGATCAGTTGCAGCTGGATCTTGCGGGCTTTGATCACCTCGGGGGTGTTGGTCAGGATTTCCATCCCCTGGCGAACCGGGTTGAAACAGGCGGGAATCAGGCCTCTGCGGCCTTTCTGTTGCACGACGCAAATGCGGCAGGCCCCGAAGGGCATGAGGCGCTTGTTGTAACAGAGGGTAGGGATCTTGATTCCAGCTTTGGCGGCGGCCTCCAGGATCATCGTGCCCGGGGGGACGGAGACCTGAACTCCATCGATCGTCAGAGTTACCATTCTTTCTTCTTTCGCCATCAATGACCTCTAATGCGATCAGCTATCAGCGATCAGCTTTCAGCCGCAATCAATTTTTTACTGACCGCTAATCGCCGATGGCTTATTGCTGAGCGCTTATTCTATCGCCCAGAACCGGCAGGCCCGGATGCAGGATTTACACTTCGTACAGAGGTCTTTGTTGATCTTGGCCGGCTGTTTCTTTTCCCAGGTAACGGCATTACTGGGGCAGGCCTTGAAACAGAGCCCGCACATCTTGCATTTTTCTTCATTTACCTCAAAGTGAATCAGGGGGGTGCATACCAAGGCCCGGCAATGTTTATCCTTAATGTGTTCCTCATATTCTTCACGGAAATGGCGGGTGGTGGACAGCACCGGGTTCGCGGCTGTTTGCCCGAGCCCGCAGTGGGACAGCATCATGACGTGGCGGCCTAAATCCTCCAGGAACTCCACATCCCCTTCCTCCCCTTTCCCACCCACAATATCCTCGAGCTTGCGAAGCATCACCTGCAGGCCAACGCGGCAGGGGACGCACTTACCACAGGATTCCTCCACGCAGAAGTGGGTAAAGAACCGGGCGGAGTCCACCATGCAGGTGGAATCGTCGCAAATGACGATCCCCCCGGAACCCATGATCGCTCCCGTAGCCTCCAGGGATTCATAGTCCACCGGGGTGTCCAAAAGGTGTTCGGGGACGAACCCGCCAGACGGCCCCCCGAGCTGGGCGCCTTTGAACTTCTTGCCCCCCTTGATCCCTTCCCCGATGTCGAAAATGATGGAGCGCAACGTAATGCCCATGGGGACTTCCACCAAGCCGATGTTGTTCACAGCCCCGGCCAGGGAAAAAACCTTGGTGCCTTTGCTCTTCTCCGTGCCCAGGCTGTTGAACCACTTGGCTCCTTTGAGAATGATCTGGGGCACATTGGCAAAGGTCTCGACGTTGTTCAAAACCGTGGGCTGGCCCCAGAGCCCTGCTTCTGCAGAACGCGGAGGCTTAACCCGGGGCATCCCTCTTTTTCCTTCCAGGGAGAACATCAGGGCGGTGGATTCACCACAGACGAAAGCTCCTGCCCCGGGGTAGACCCAAGCGTCGAAGTCAAAGCCTGTCCCGAAGATGTCTTTCCCAAACAGGCCATAGTTTCTGCCCTGCTCCAGGGCCAGGTTTAATCTCTTGACGGCTAAGGGATACTCCGCCCGGACGTAAAGATATCCTTCATGAGAATCGATGGCCTTGGCACAAATGGCCATGCCCTCTAAGACCGCATGGGGGTCGGCTTCCAGGACGGACCGGTCCATGAACGCCCCCGGGTCGCCTTCATCGCCGTTGCAAATCACGTACTTGGGGAAGCGGTTGTATTTTCGAGCTTCCTCCCACTTTTCCCCTGTAGGAAACCCTGCCCCCCCGCGCCCCCGCAACCCTGATTCCTTAACTTCAGCGATGATCTGTTCGGGGGTCATCTGGGTTAGCGCTTTGTGCAGGGCGACGTACCCATCCTTGGCGATGTACTCGTCGATGTTTTCCGGGTCGATCAGGCCCCGGTTGCGCAAAACCCTGAGGACCTGCGGGCCGAAAAAGGGGATGTCCTTCAGCAGGGGAATCCCTTCTTTCTTGACCGGCTCTTTGTAAAAGAGTTTGGGAACCGGCCGACCTTTGAGAATATGCTCTTCCACAATCAAGGATACGTCCTCGGGCTTTAGCTTGCCGTAAAAAATGCCCTCGGGATAGACAACCATGATGGGACCTTCCGCACAAAACCCGTTGCATCCGGTAATCACCACCTTCACTTCTTCGTCGAGTCCCCGATTCTTAAGCTCCTCCTTTAAACGCTCCATTATTTTCAAGCATCCCTGGGAGACGCAGGCGGTTCCCGCGCACATGAGCATATGGGAACGAAAAACTTTCGCAGCCATTCCTAACCTCCGGATTTATTAAAACGTCGTCTCGCTTCCCACGGCCAGGGCGTATTTTTCCACCAGCTTCCCCCCGAGCACGTGTTCGGTGAAAATCTCCCGCATTTTGTCAGGGTTCAGGTCAACATATTTTACAGGGGCCGCCCCGAGCAACTCCACAGTGATCATCGGTTCGCGACTGCAGAGTCCGGCGCACCCCGAGGTAGTCACAATCACGTCTTTGATGTCCCGCTTGCCGATTTCGTCCATTACGGCGGTCATCAGACCGCGAGCTCCGGCGGCGATGCCGCAGGTGCCCATGTGAATGTTCACTTTGGCACGATATCCGCCTTCGCGCAGGGTTACAGTGGCCTCGACAGATTCTTTAATTTTTTTCAAGTCTTCAATGGATAATTTAGCCATCTTTTCAGCCCTCCTCAGGGCGTAGAGCGTTCATGGGTATTCCTTCAAAATGTCCAGAGCTTTGGCGGGCTCTGGGATCCCATGGACATCCTCGTCTACGCACATCACCGGTGCCAGGCCGCAGGTTCCTGGACAGTTGATCACTTCCAGCGTGTACCGCTGATCCGGAGTTGTCTCGTTCACATTGATTTTGAACTCTTGGCAAAGAAGGTCAATAATTGCCTGGGCCCCGCGCACGTAGCAAGCCGTTCCCATGCAGACGCGGACGGTGTGCCTTCCCCTAGGGATCATGGTAAAGAGGGAATAAAAAGTCACCACGCCGTAAACCTGGCTGGGAGGGAGCTTCAAGCCCACGGCGATGCGTTTCTGGACCTCCAAGGGAAGATAGCCCGTGACTTCCTGGGTTTCCTTTAAAACAGGGATCAGTGTGCCTTCCTTATGCTTGTATTTCTCGATGATCTCGTCAATCTTTTTCCACTGCGCTGGAGGAATCTCACTTTTGGCGGTGGCTGCCTGGCCCTTCTCCTCGGTCATAGTTCTTGCCCTTCCTCGGTCAAAATGCTTTCTCCTTCAAAGCCCTAACTCCTCCAGACCGGAAAAAATGCTGGCTCGCAGGGCGGAGACAACCTGGGGGTCATTCAGGGGCACATTTCCCAATTCGGCCTTGATCTCCCGGGTATCCAGGGAAAAATGGGCCCCATCTTTGCGATGTTCATAAAAAAGGTCTACTTCGGGATGGCCAACGATCAGGGTAATCAAAGTGTCACCCATATTGCCCATAGGCTTGCGGTCGATATGGCTGCGTTGAAATGTGGCCCTCACCGTTGTCCCTCCTCCGGGGCATGATTGCAAACACAATTGACCATTGCTCATCCGGCAGGCTTCCGCTAAGAGCGGCAGGCCCAGCCCCACCCGCCGGGTGGTCTTGGTGGTGAAAAAAGGGTCCAGAGCCCGTTTGACCATTTCCTCATCCATCCCGCAGCCGTCATCCACGATCTCGATCGTCATCCGATCGGCCGGCAAGTCCTCAGCAATGCGGATCTCCACGCGGCGGGCCCCGGCCGCCAGGGAGTTTTCCACGATGTCGAGTATATGTAAGGAGAGATCCTGCACAAGGCCAACCTGCTCATCGCCCGCCGGAAATCCCCATCTGATAAAGTCGTCCGACCACTTCGAAGGCCGGAAGGTTGCTCAGGAGGATGGGAATTTTCTCCTCCTCGGCCTTCGCCAGGGTGGCCTTCTCTGGCTCTCTCCCTCCGATGATGATAATGCCGGCAATCTCCTTCAAGCTCGCCACGGCCACGATGTTCTGGTGGGTTTGCAAGGTGACCCACAGGTCGCCAGCCTTAGCATTGGCCATCACGTCGCTCAAAAGGTCGCTGATGTAGCCACCCGAGCATTCTGCCGAAAGCCTGGAAAGAGCAGAAAGAGGCTTCATTCCCAATTTATCCACGACCTCCTGCAGCTTCACAGCCTACACCTTTCGAGTCAGCGGTCTACTTCAGCCAGAACGATGTCGATGGAACCAATGATGGCCACTACATCTGCCACCAGCCTTCCTTGAACCATGGTGGACAAGGCGCTCAAATTTATGAAGGAGGGCGGCCGCACCCGGAAGCGCCAGGGTTTGTTGCTCCCGTCGCTGATTAAGTAGAATCCCAGCTCACCTTTGGGGGACTCAATGCTGGCGTACACCTCGCCCTGCGGCACCGGGAATCCTTCGCTGGCGATGTGAAAATGGTGAATCAGCGCCTCGATGCTTTCCTGTACTTTGGGCCTGGGAGGGAAGACCACTTTGGGGTCATCCGCCTTCACCGCCCCACCAGGCATTTTGTCCAAAACCTGGCGGACGATTTCATTGCTCTGGCGCATCTCCATCAGCCTCACCAGGTAACGATCGTATACATCCCCATTTTTCCCCGTGGGAACGATAAACTCGTAAGAATCATATCCGCAATAGGGCATGACCTTGCGCAGGTCCCAGTACACATTCGAAGCGCGCAAAATAGGGCCGCTCAACCCCCAGTTGATGGCTTCCTCGGCCGAGATGGCCCCTACGCTCTGCGTACGCCGCATCCATATCTTGTTCTGGGTCAGGAGAGTTTCGTATTCGTCCACCCGGGCCGGAAAAGTTCGGGTGAACTCCCGGCACTTGGCTTCGAAACCATCGGGCAAATCCTGAGCCAGACCTCCGATCCGAAAGTAAGAGGGCGTCAGCCGGGAGCCGCAGACCATCTCGAACATGAAGAGAATCTCGTCCCGATCCCGGAAGGTGTAGAAGAAGGGGGTCATGGCTCCGATGTCGTGAGCATGGGTTCCCAACCAGAGAAGATGGCTGGCGATGCGCTGCAGCTCGCTCAGCAAAACCCGAATGGCTTGGGCCCGCTGGGGGACCTCCAAGCCCAGCAGCTTCTCTACAGCCAGAACATAGGCCAAGTTGTTGGACATCCCGGCTACGTAATCCAGACGGTCGGTTAAGGGAATGCACTGATGGTAGGTTTTGCTCTCGGCCAGCTTCTCCAGACCTCGATGGAGGAAGCCGATGTCTGGCGTGGCCTTGACCACCACCTCGCCATCCAGCTCCAGAATGATCCGCAGCACCCCATGCGTGCTGGGATGCTGGGGTCCCATATTAATGATCATCGTTTCGGTTTTGGCCATTTCCGTTATTCCCCATCACTGGAGGGTTTCGTTCAACCCCTAAGCGGATAGTCTTTGCGCAATGGATAGCCTTCCCAATCCGGGGTGAGGAGGATCCGTCGAAGGTCAGGGTGTTCAAGAAAAGTGATCCCGAACATATCAAAAGCCTCGCGTTCGAGCCAGTCCGCACCCTTCCAGACGGAAAACACCGAAGATAGGCGCGGGGCCGAGCCGGGAAGGGAAACCTTCAGGCGCAGCCGGCGCCGGGTTTTCATCGCGCATAGATGATAGACCACCTGGAAACGAGGTTCATGGGGGGAATTGTCCACCCCGCACAGGTCGGTCAAGTAATCAAAAGACAGCTCCGGGTCGTCGTGCAAGAACCGGCAGATGGGCAGGATATCCTCAGCCCGTAGATGCAGCGTGATCTCGCCGCGGAAGGTGGAGGCATCGAGGATCGATTGAGGAAATTTATTTTTTACCTTGCTCACCAAGCCGTCCAGATCCATAAGCATTTACCTTTCCGTCAACTTCTCTTGGCTAATTTTCTCGTGGAGCTTGAGGATTCCATAGATCAAAGCCTCGGGCCGCGGAGGACATCCAGGGATATAAACGTCCACGGGCAGGTACTGGTCAATCCCCTGAACGGTAGCGTAGGTATCAAAAATCCCTCCGGTCGAGGCGCAGGCCCCCATGGCAATTACCCATTTGGGCTCGGGCATCTGCTCATAAATGCGCACTACCGCCGGAAGCATCTTTTTGGTCACCGTCCCGGCGACGATCATCAGGTCAGCTTGCCGGGGCGAAGGTCGGAAGACCTCCATGCCGAAGCGAGCCATGTCATACCGGGCGGAGACAGCTACAAGCATCTCCAGGGCGCAACAGGCCAACCCGAACCCGGCCGGCCAAAGAGAAGAACGCCGGGCCCAGTTCACCAGCTTTTCCAGGGATGTGGTCAGGACGTTATTGCCCAGATGAGCTTCTATTCCCATTCCAAGGCTCCTTTTTTCCAGACGTAAATGAAGCCCACGAGGAGGATGCCGATAAACACGGCCATCTCCACCAGCCCGAAGATCTTCAGGTCTTTGAAAATGACCGCCCAGGGGTAAAGAAAAACGGCCTCGATGTCGAAGATGATGAAGAGCATGGCGATGATGTAGAACTTCACGGAAAATGGCTTACGGGCTTGGCCGATGGGGTCCATCCCGCATTCATACGGGAGCATCTTCTGCGGGGTTATCTTTCGTTTGCCGAAAATCGCCGAGAGAAAAATCGTAGTGAGGGCAAATCCCACGGCCACCACGAGGAAAATAAAAATAGGAATATAATCAGTCCACATGGGCGTTCCCACCTCCTTAGGTTTCCAACCGGTACCCGGGACATAAGAATACACACCTAGACCCGGGGAGATGCTGAGATCCCCCTTGTCCACATCGAAACATCAACGGGTTGGTCCGGGAAAAAAGGCACCCACAAAAAAAGGACGAATCAACATCCGGTTTATTGAATTAACAAAACTGCAATATCTTGTCAAGTTTTTTTTGGCAGATCTTGATTGCAGGGAAGATCCCTAATTCAAATCACCTGAAAGCCGCCTAAGATTTTCTGTACGATAACAAATTCTATTTCCAGGAGCTATCAGATGCGACCCATGCCCCGTCAGGTTGTTCAATTTCAAAAAGGGTATCTCAATATAAAATGATACATTGACTCCCCGTGGGGATCAATGTTATAAATCATAAATATTTTAACCAAATTAACTTAGGAATTCCTTTTGCATCCGGTGCAGCTCACTGTGGAAGATAAAAAACTGATCCGTCAAATTCAAGGAGACCTCCCCATTTGTTCTACCCCGTTCGACCCCCTGGCCCGACAGCTCGGTTTGGAGAAAAAAGAGTTCCTGAAGCGGGTTCGTAATCTTGTGCGCCGGGGAATGATCCGGCGCTTCGGCGCAATTTTGCGCCATCAAAAGGCCGGCTACCAAGGGAACGCCATGGTGGTCTGGAAAGTTCGGGAAGAGCAAGTTCCCCGGGTCAGCCGGGCCATGGCCCTTTTTCCAGCTGTCAGCCACTGCTACCTCCGGCCTTGCCTTCCTCACTGGCCCTATAATCTATACACCATGGTTCATGGTCGAAGTGCAAAGGACTGCCGCCTCGCAGCTCAGAAGATATCGCAAGAAACCGGGTTGAAAGATTATCGCCTCCTTTTTTCGAAACGGGAGCATAAAAAGTCGAGCATGCGCTATTTTAAATAATTTTTCATCCCAGAGAGCGCAGAGGACGCAAAGCTCAGCGATCTCCGCGTCCTCTGCGGTGAAAAGATTTTAGAGTTTTAGGGGGGGCTATGAGAACTGCAAGATCCAGAAGGCTTTTCGCCCAGGCCAAAAAAGTGATCCCCGGTGGAGTCAACAGCCCAGTGCGAGCCTTTCGGGCCGTGGGACTTGAACCGCTCTTTGTCTCCAAGGCCAGAGGAGCGAAGGTTTATGATGCGGATGGCGGGGTCTACATCGATTACGTTTCTTCCTGGGGGCCGATGATCTTGGGGCATGCCCATCCCCGGGTGCGTAAAGCCATGTCACAGGCTCTTTCTAAGGGCTGGAGTTATGGGGCGGCGACCGAGCTGGAAGTGCGTCTGGCCCAGAAGATCTCTACGGCCATCCCTTCCATGGAGCTGGTGCGCATGGTTAGTTCCGGGACAGAGGCGGCGATGAGTGCTCTGCGCGTGGCTCGCGGCTTTACGGGGCGGGATAAGATCATCAAATTCGAAGGTTGCTACCATGGCCATGCGGACAGCTTTCTGGTCAAGGCCGGTTCAGGAGCGATTACTTTTGGCGTACCGGACAGTGCCGGAATCCCCGAGTCCTTGGCGGCAAATACCCTGGTGGCCCCTTACAATGACCTGGAGGCCGTTCAGGCCCTTTTCAATCAAAACCCCTTCCAAGTTGCTTGTGTCATCGTCGAGCCAATTGCTGGCAACATGGGGATTGTCCTGCCCCAGGAAGGATTCTTGAAGGGTCTAGAAGAGGTTTGCCGCAAGAATGGTGCGCTGCTAATCTTCGACGAAGTGATCACAGGGTTCCGTTTGGCCTACGGTGGGGTTCAGAAAAATTTTGGCATAACGCCCGACCTCACCTGCCTGGGAAAAGTCATTGGAGGGGGCATGCCTGTCGGAGCCTACGGGGGTCGAAGGGAAGTCATGGAAAAAATAGCTCCTCTGGGACCGATTTATCAGGCTGGCACCCTGTCTGGGAATCCGCTGGCCATGACCTGCGGGCTAGCCACCCTGGAAGTCCTTTACCAGAAGAATGTGTATAAGAAGCTTGATCTCCTTACCCAAGAACTCTGTGAGGGTCTGGAGAACCTCGTGCGCCAGAAGGGGATCTCAGCCCGAATCAACCGTTCTGGGTCCATGTTTACGCTTTTCTTCACTGGAGATGAGGTCTATGATTACAGCTCGGCCAAAAAGGCCGATACTGGTAAATATGCTAAATATTTCCAGGGGATGTTGCGAGCCGGGGTCTGGCTCCCACCTTCCCAATTTGAAGCCTGTTTCGTCTCCCTGGCCCATACGGCCACGGACGTTGCAAGAACTTTGAAAGCTGCCACATCGGCCTTGGAATCGCTAACTTAGAGAAATTTCAAAAGAAAAAATACAAAGATATCTTGACCCAGGAATCACGCCTGAGGGGTAACACTTTTTTCAGAGAGATTCAAAAAAACCTTGACAATTTTCGCATGGATATGTTAACTAATTCTTGAATGAACATTCATTCATTAGTAAAATTCCTGGGGGTGGCTGGGGAAAGGGTTAGATTGATTCTGGATAATCGATATCGGTGAAGGGATGAAAGGACGAGGGCACCACGCCCGGCTTTCGATGCAAGAGGATCGGAAGAAGCTCTACAAGCGGGTCATGCGTTACAGCGCCGTGGGCCTAGAGATGGGCTTCTGCGTGGCCATCGGAGTGGCCATCGGGTACTACCTGGATCGGTATTTTCATAGTGGGCCATGGTTGACATTGATTTTTTTAATCCTGGGTGTGGCCGCGGGGTTCCGTAGCCTTTTTTCTTTGATGAAAGGGCTTGGCAAAGACGAGTGAAGAAAGAAAATTCCCGATGTCCTCCCGGCACGGGGAAACGAAAAAGCTAATCGCCATCGAGAAACGAAGTGTCCAGCTCCTGCTCCTCCTCCTCCTGGCAAGCCTGTGGTTTCAAGACTGGTCTATTTCACTGGGGTTGATATTGGGTGGGGGAGTCGCCATCCTTAATTTTCGTTGGCTGTGGCGGATCGTGGAAAAAGTGCTTTTCGAGCAAAAAAAGTTTTATGGGATTCAAGTGCTGATGAAATTTATCCTTGTAGGGGTCTTGGTCTTTTTCATTCTGCGTTATCTGGCAGTGAACCCCATCGCTTTCATCGTGGGCCTTTCCAGCTTGGTTTTAGGGATTCTTTTCGAGGTCTTCCGGGAATCACTCCGTCCAGAAAGAAAGGGAAACATTTAATGGCGGGTCATGCTCCCTTCACCTGGTTATCCTATGTTCCTTTCATCGGCGATCTCCCCCACCAGGTTTCCATGGCTATTTTTGTGCTGGTGGTTCTCACCTTATTGTCTTATTTGGGCTTTCGTAAAATGGCTCTGCAATCGTCGGCTGAGGCGATCATCCCGTCCGACCGATTGACTCTGAGGAATCTCTTCGAGCTTTTCACCGAAATGGTTTTGAAATTTTTGGATGAGATTATCGGGCCCCGCGGCAGAGAATTTCTGCCTTTAGTCGGAACTCTGGGATTCTTCATCCTTTTCTCCAATCTTCTCGGGCTGGTCCCGGGATTCCTGCCCCCCACGGACAATTTGAATACGACCGTGGCCTGCGCCCTGGTAGTTTTCTTCGCCACTCACTACTACGGAATCAAGGCCCACGGGGTAAAATACATCAAACATTTTCTTGGACCTGTCCTTGTGCTTTCTCCTTTGTTTTTCATCATCGAAGTCATCAGCCATCTCGCCCGGGTGCTCTCGCTTTCCATGCGTCTTTTTGGGAACATCATGGCCGACCATATGCTCCTCTCCATGACCCTGATGGCTCCGCTAATCTTACCCCTTTTTCTTTCGCCCCTGTCGATGGTTTTGGGGGTTTTCGTTTCGCTCATCCAAACTTTTATCTTTATTTTGCTTTCCATGATCTATATCTCCTTAGCCATTGAGGAGGCCGAACATTAATTGGAATTAGGGAATTGAGGAATGAAGGGATTGAGAAAGATATTTCTTAAAGAAAGGGGAGGTATTGGGTAATGAATAAGAAAACGTTGTGGGTTCTTATCCTGATCTTCGTGATGAGCTGGTCTGCTGCTTCTTTCGCCTTTGCGGCGGAAGAGCCCTTGGGCCAGGAGGTAAAGAAATTCATCGGGCTGGCCTGCGGGTTAGCCATTGCGATCGCGGCTCTGGGCGGGGGTCTGGGACAAG
>CAYQWO010000003.1:19473-34703 GCA_964421095.1 uncultured Syntrophaceae bacterium | reverse complement strand
GCCCGCGATCCCGAAAAGGTAGGGCAAATCTTGCTCCAACTCGAACGGGAAGCGGGGCAAGAACGGGAGCTGCAAGAAGCCAGTGTTTGGCTGGCCGCTGTGTGGGCGGGCGAGACAGGACCTCCCCCAGAAACCAACAAGAGGATTGTGGCCCTGCTGAAGGAGATGGCGCTGTTCGGTCCGGAGACCCCGGAGTACGCCAGGGGGAAAGCTCTACTGGAGAGGGCCCAGATTTCTTCGCCCCAAGCCCCTTTTGAGCTATTGGTGCGCTTGGGCGAATGGGGAGAGGACGAAAACCTTTTTCTGCATCAGCACCAGATTCCCCAGGCTTTCCCCGAGAAAGTAATCGGGGAGGCCGGGCAAATCCTGGCGCAAGCCGAAAAGGGAATTCCGCTTCACCCGCAAGACCACGATTTGACTTTCCTGCATCCTTTAACCATCGATAGCGAATTTACCCGGGACATCGATGATGCCTTGAGCCTGGAGCGTGTGGGAGAGGACTATCGGGTAGGAATCCACATTACTGATGTGGCTACCTTCCTCAACAGACATGAAGAGATTTTTCAGGAAGCGATGTCCCGGGCGACCTCGATCTACCTACCCGATCAACGGATCCCCATGATTCCTCCAGCGCTCTCCGAGGGCACCTGCAGCCTCGTCGTCGGGGAGAAGCGGCGGGCACTCAGCTTTTTGGTGCGGATTAACTCCGAAGGGAAGATTTTGGAATACCAGATTACCCCCAGCATCCTCCAAGTCGAACGCCGGCTTTCCTACGAGCTGGTGGATCAACTTCTGGAAGAAGAGGATGAGGAACTCAGCCGCTTACAGCAGATTGCCGAGAAACTTTTCCGCAGGCGGGCGGAGTCGGGGGTTTTCTTCATTCCCCGGCCGGAACGGGTAGTCCGGGTAAACCGCGACCGGGAAATCACCATCTGCAAACGCGACCGGGAAAGTCCTTCACAGAAAATGGTCTCGGAATTTATGATTTTGGCCAACTCCCTGGCGGCGCTTTTTCTGAAGGAAGGGGGCGTTCCGGCCATCTACCGGGGTCAAATGGAGCCGCGGGAAAGAATTCCCCCCATGGGGAAATTCGACCCTCTTCAAGCCTACCGCCTGCGGCGGGTCATGAACCGGGTAGAAGTCAGCACTCGGCCCCTGCGCCATTCCGGCATAGGGGCGGAAGCCTATCTAACTCTGACCTCTCCCATTCGCCGATTTTACGATTTGTTGACGGAACAGCAAATACTGGGGGTCCTCCGGGGGAACCCCGTTTTTAATGAAACCCAACTCGAAGAAATTATCACCAAAGTCGGACCCACGATTTCCAAGGTAGGCTTAGTAGAAGAGCTCACCGAACAATACTGGATCTTGCGTTATTTGGAAAGGCGGGTGAATTCTACCACCCCAGCGGTCATTTTAGACCGCTTCGCCAATAAGTACTTGGTTCACCTGAATGAATATCTTTTGGAAGTAGATATGGCGGCCAATTCCAGCCGTACTTTTGTGCCGGGCGATGAAGTACTCATTCGGGTGGAAAAAGTCAACGCCCGCGCTGGGGTGCTGAAGATTGTTCCCGTTTAAGAAGGCTGAGTGCCACCCCGCGATTCGCGGGGCCGGGTTCCAGCGATTGGCAAACCAAAATCCCCAAAGACCATTTAAGATTTAGCATTTTGATTTACGGCGGCCTTGATCAGCTCCTGCTTCTTTTGGAACAGCTTCTCGCCTAAACTCACATGGTAAATGTGGGGGTTCTGCAGTCGTTTATGCTCGGGGCGGAGGCCGGAGAGACTTCGCAAGGTTTTCTGCTGAATTTCCTGGAGGGAGGGAAGCGGGTAGACTAATTTCCCATTCTTGATGATCGGGATGAGAATCTCTTCTCGTCTAAAGTGGCCGGGATAGACCTTGCTGATATGGGAGAGCATGGGGTGGAAGGCCTTGACCGGCTGGCCCTCGGGAAAGGTTTCCTCCTCAAACACGATCACGTCGCCGCGCATAAAGTTCTTCTCATCGTAGAAACGGACCACTTTTTTAACGCCCGGGTTGGTCGTCTTCTCTGGGTCATCGGAAACTTTCAATTTGGGGCGCAGATGTCCATCCTCGAAGATCGCCGCAAGCTTGTATACCCCACCGAGGGCTGGACAGGAGTAGGAAGTTACCAGACGGGTGCCCACCCCCCACGTATCGATTTCCGCCCCTTGCTTCTTGATGGATTCGATCAACCATTCGTCGAGGTCGCTCGAACCCAGGATACGAGCGCGGTCAAACCCCGCTTCGTCGAGCATCCGGCGCGCCTCCCGGCTTAGGAACGTCAGGTCGCCGCTGTCCAAGCGAATTCCGGCAAGGTCTCCTTGTTTCCTTTGCCGCAACTCCTTCCCAACCTGGATGGCACTGGGAATTCCGCTGCGCAACGTATCATAGGTGTCAACCAAAAGGATGCAGTTTTTCGGGTAGATTTTCCCGTAGGCCTGGAAGGATTCCAGCTCCGTGGGGAAGGATTCGACCCAGCTGTGGGCCAAGGTACCCCGGACCGGAATCCCAAAGGCTCTTCCGGCCATCAAGTTGGAGGTGGCTCTGGCTCCGCCGATGAAGGCAGCTCGGGCGGCTGTTAATCCCCCATCAGGACCCTGGGCCCGGCGCACTCCAAACTCAATGACCGGGTCTTCAGCAGCAGCGATGCACACCCGGGCGGCTTTGGTAGCCACCAAAGTTTGAAAATTGAGTATATTGAGCAAGGCGGTCTCGATCATTTGGGCTTCCGGCAAGGGGGCCGTCACCCGAACGATCGGCTCTTGGGGAAACACCAAAGTTCCCTCAGGAACCGCGTAGAGGTCTCCCGCAAAACGCAACTGGCTGAAGTATTCCAAAACTCCTGGTGGAAAGAGGTTTAGACTTTGCAGGTAATCCATATCCTCCGGGCTGAAGTGAATGTTCTGGATATATTGGATCAATTGCTCCAGCCCCGCAGCGACACAAAACCCGCCTTCCTCAGGGATCCTGCGGAAAAAATAATCGAAGGTGGCTTTCTGGTCTTTTTTGCCCAGAAGATAATATCCTCCCACCATGGTGAGTTGGTAGAGGTCGGTCAATAAGGTCATGTTTATGTTCATCTGATCACTCTTTCTTTGCAAGTTCGGGGAGACCTTACGGCCTCAGATATAATTTTCCATCAGGCCGTAAATCTCTCTCTCGATCTCCTCGGGAGACTTGGGTCCTTCTTCGCCGTCCGAACGACCCACTCTGTCAATAATTTGATTTACCCGGCGTAAAAGATCGGGGTCTTCCAGGTCCCTGAGGCTGCGATAGTAGCCCAGCCTCCGGCCTACCCGGAATTGGAAACGAGTCTCCTCGGGCAGGGCCAGGTAGCGGTCGATGATCCCGATCATCCGTTCTTTCTCATCGGGAAGCTTTCCCTGAACTTCTTCCAGAAGGTTCAAAATATGATCGCTGACTACCGTACTGTGGATGCCGTCGAGGGTGGCGATGAAAAGCTTAATCTCAGAAACAATTGGGTCATCAGCAGGCCGGATGAACTCACCCTTTTCAATTCTGACGAAAAGAGGCATATCTTTCCGCACGTAGAGGGTCCGCAGCCGAATGAAGTCCGGGTCGATCTGATTCAAGACCTTGGCCGTTTCCACAGCGTGTTCTCGCCACCAAAGGTTGCCGCCCAGGCCCGGCATGACATACTCGGAGAGCGAGATACCCGATTCCACAACATTTCTTCCGCCCTGGATCTGTTCTTTGGCCGTTACTCCCTTTTTCATGTATTGCAGGAGGGGGTCATAGCCGGTCTCCATGCCGACATGGATCCGGGAAAGGCCGGCCTGCCGAAGCTCCTGCAATTCCTCCACGGACTTTTGCGCTAGGGTTTTGGCCCGGGCGTAACTGGTAATCCGCTGGATAGAGGGAAATTTTTCTTTGAGGTACTTGAGGATCTCTACTAGGTCGGCAGTCTTGACGATCAGGGAGTTGGCGTCCTGAAGGAAAACCTGACTGCCCCCGAAATACAGCCATCCGGCTACGCTTTGAAAGGCCTGATGGTAACGGCCGGGCTGCCCGAACAGGACCCGCAGGACTTGTTGGTTTAATTGCCCCGCAAACCCCATCCGCCAGGAAAACTGGTGAATCTCGTCCGCAATGGCCTTCACCTGGTCGATGTCTTTTTTGATTTCTGCGACTGTGCGCAGAGAGAATTGCTCCCCTTTATAGGTATGACAGAATTCACATTTATTCCACGGGCAATTTCGGGATACGCGGATTAAGAGGCTTTGAGCCTCGCTGGGTGGGCGGATGGGGCCCATTTCGAAAAATTCGTTCATGATTCTTTCTCTCGTAACCAAGTATAAAATACCATCATTCCCCTTATTTATCAATGGTTCCGGAAATCTGGAATCAAGAGTTGCTGGATTCATCCGCCCGCGTTCCCCGTCTTACCCCCACGCCTAAGGGATGCGGTCTTAGAATGATCCCGTAAGTCGGAAGAAGATCGGCTTCTTTTGTATTTGGGTTCTATAAAGCGTTTAGACCTTGGAGCAGGCGGATGTCATTAAATTGAGGATGTCCACCTTGATCGAAAATTGTTCTTTGAGGGGAGGGGGTAAGGAATTCTTATTCCAGGCCATTCATTTTTTGCTTATTTTTGCCATTTGTCTCCCTGATTACTTTTTGGTTGCCTTTCATACTTTTTATTTTCCTTAGGATTTCATCCATATCAAATCTCCACGACTTGCCGATCTTAAATCCGGGAATCTCACCCATGGAAGCCAATTTATAGATGGTTGATTCCGTCAATTTTAGATACTCACTCACCTCTTTCGCTGTGACAATATTGGCCATTTTCAAACCCCTTTGCTTAAGTCCTATAATGTACCTTTAGAAAATTTCTGATTTGAATAAGCTGTTTAAGAGCCATTGGGTTTATTTAAATCCGGTAAAAATAGGGAAAAAGTGTAAATTCTTTTATCCGAATGTTATTTCGGCAGCTTTTCTGAGAAACTTTAATGAATATAAAAAAGTCTATTCGAGGTTAAAAGGGCAAGAGCCCAGAAAATTACGAGTAGATTGATATTATTGGGGAATCTTAGGGCAAAGGAGGAATGCTGATGTCGTCGGGAAGATCCGGAAGAGGATATGGCGCGAAAGATTCAACTGACCCGGAAACGATACAATCGGGTCAACAAATCTTGTTAGAAAGATTCGGACAGGGGCCGGAAACCAACAGAACAGCCAACCCATCACTGTGGAGGCATTCCTTGAAAGCGGAGGCCAGGAGTTTTTTGTCCGCGAAAGCCTCTACGGCCCGGAAGGTTTGGACAGGCACCGAACGCAAGATAGACTCGAGGTGGATCCCCGCACGCCTCTGACCCCGGATCGTGAACTCAGTCCCAGGATTGCTCTGGCCCCCCGTCATGGCGGTTGCCCGGTTGTCCAGGACTACGATCATAATACTGGCGCCGCTGGCTACCGCGTTCAAGTAAGCAGAAAGACCTGTGTGAAAGAAGGAAGAATCCCCGATGAGGGCAATGACCTTGCGCCGTTCGCCGGAGCGGACCAATCCCTCGGCCATTCCGATACTGGCTCCCATGCAGAACTTGCAATCCAGCAGTCGGAAGGGGTCATTCATCAGCCGGATCAAGCAGCCATCATCGCCCACAAAAATGGGCCGTTCTTTTGGATCTGCCGGGAGGACAGTAGAAAAAGCCTCAAAAGCCTGATAGAAAGGGCAGTCGTGAGGAAGAGGGCGGTAGACCACGCCGCTGCCAGAAAATCCCTCCTGACTCCAGGTATCATCAGGAGAGATCTCCACAGCCAGCGAGTCCTTGATGGCTCTGGCCAGATGGCTCCGGAAGAGCTCGCCCCATTTGGGGAGATGGCCGGTTTCCTTTCCGTACACCCGAACTTTTAGATTGTGGATATGGGCAAGGGTATGGAGGTGCTGTTCAATCAACGGTTGAATTTCTTCAGCGACCAAAACTGCTTCCAGGCCAGATAAAAACTTTATTAACTCTCCTTCCGGGGGTGGATACACCGTTCCCAGCTTGAAAATACTGAGTTCTTCACCCCCCTTTGCCTTTACCAAAGGCCAGACCTTGGCAGCCATGTACCCAGAGGCGAGGATCCCCTGGGGACCTTTGCGGATCATTTGATTAAACGGAGATCGGTTGAATTCAGCGATGATCTGCGGCTTTTTGGCGTGCAGCTCTTCATGTTTTTCAACCGGCCGCACGGGCAGGATTTTCCAGGATTTGAAGTCGGCAAATGACCCCTGGGAAGCTTGAATTCGTTCCCCTTCGGTCTGAACCATACCCCTCTCACAGGCACTCGCCCGGGTCTCGCGGATCACCACCGGCAGCCGGAATTCCTCGGAAAGGGCCAAGGCATATTTCACCATATCATAGGCTTCTTGGGGCGAGCTGAACTCCAAAAGGGGTACCCCTGCAGCTCGGATGAGGAGCCGGCCGTCTTGTTCATTCTGCGATCCCCAGGCCCCAGGATCATCTCCCAGGATTACGACCAACCCTCCAGCAACCCCGCCCAGGTTAGCCACCATCAGAGGGTCCATGGCCACATTCAGGCCCACGCTTTTGAAACACACCGCAGTCCTTTTCCCGCCCATCGAGGCGCCGAGGGTCATTTCAAAAGCAACTTTTTCATTGGCTGACCACTCGACATAGACCTCTTTCTCTTCAGAAATTTCAGCCAAGTGTTCCAGGAATGGGGTAGAAGGGGAACCAGGATATCCCGTAGCTAAACGGACCCCAGCTTCCCAGGCGCCCTGGGCGAGCGCTTCGTCGCCGGTCAACTGATAAGTCAGCATTGCTTTTCCCCCTGTCTGGTAGCTTAAGCGCCTTCACATTCTTTGATCGCGTCCGTACTTGGGGGATCTTAATCCCCAGATGTTCTCGAGGGGTAAATTTTTTGCATTAAATATACGTCCAGAAGCTGGCCAAACTTCCGCCCGACTTCCCTCATAATCCCGATGTGTTCAAATCCCAGCGATTCATGCAGATGGATGCTGACACTATTTGCTCCGGCGATCCGGGCGATTACGGTATGCAGTCCCGCCTTCTCCCCTTCACCAACAACCGCCTCCAGGAGCTTCCTTCCGACCCCCCGGCCGCGAACCTCCTCTTTTACGTACAGAGAAATTTCCGCCGTATCCGCGTATGCCCGGCGGTCGGACCACTTGCTGAGAGAAGCCCAACCCCAAATCACCCCGTCTGATTCGGCAACCAGGAGAGGGTGCTTCGGCCCGTGATTTTCAAACCAGGCTCTTTGTTGTTCGAGGGTTTTGGGCTCAGTGTCAAACGTCGCCACTGTTGTTTGGACCGCCTCATTATAGATCTGCGTAATCCTGTCCAGGTCTTCAAGTCTTGCCGGTCGAATGATCAGCATTGGGTTTTCAGAAGCATGCCGGAATTCACCTCGAGTCTCTCCTGCGTTGGGTGAATTTCCAAAACTTTTACGCCAAAAAAATTCAGGTTAGCGAAGGGGAGAGAAATTGTCAAATGAAAATATGGAAGAAAGGGATGGCCGGCTTGGAACCCACCATCCCTTCCAAACCCCCTTTAGGGATTGATTACTTGCACCTTGGGTTTTCGGTCTCCGCGGGGGGGACTGCTCCTTTCTCACCCGGAATCATGTTTGGTTTTCCCACAAATGGAAATTTATAATAGGGCCCTGGCCCGGGAAGAACTTCAGCAACAGAGATTGGGGTGACCACTTGATGATCACAGGGCCTCATGACCATGCGGCCAACGAGAGCGTCGTAGCTCATCCCCTCCCACGCTTTGATCACATCTTCAGCTTTGGTTGACTTAGCCTTTTTAATCGCTTCAATCATGAACATAAAGGCCTGGTAGGACTTGCCAATGAGCCAAGCAGGATGAGGGTGATCCGGGTCCATCTTTCTTTTTCTCCACCGCTCAATAAATGCCTTATTCTGGGGAGTATCTTCAGTGAGCATGTAGATCTCTGCGGTAACATGTCCGATGGCCGCATCCCCTATCGCTGGCAAGGCAACTGGATCGCTCAAAAAATAGTTTCCAATCTTGGCCTTTAAGCCTAATCCTGCACCCTGCTTGAGCAAAACCAGGATATCGGCCCCCCAATTTCCAGTGATCAGAACCTCGGCACCCGAAGCGATGACCTTGCTAATGTAAGGGCCCAGATCCTTCGCCCCCAGGGGATGATAATCCTCTCCCGCCAGTTGCCAGCCGGGCTTAAACTTATTCATAGCCTTCTTGAAGGCGTCAGCGACATCATGGCCGAAAGCATAGTCTTGGCATAGGATGTAGTACTTCCTGTAAGGTGTTCCAGCAAAATAGGCTGCTAAAGCCCCGGATTGCTGGCCAGTACTTAGGGCCACACGAAAATGATAGGGAGTAAAATCCTTGCCCGTAAGTATATCACCCGCTGCCCCGTAGTTGAGCATGATGACTTTTTCTTTCTCGGCCACCTGTCCCATGGCCTTGCCCACATGGGTCCCCGTTCCGGTCATAATGAATTCTACCTTTTCTTCGGTAATATACCGGCTGGCCTTCCGCGCCGCGATATCCGGTTTCAACTGGCTATCATCCAAGAACATCTTAATGGGCCTGCCCAGAATTCCTCCTGTGGCATTGATTTCTTCCACCGCAAACTTAATCCCAAGATGATAGCGGTCTCCAATGTCTTTCATTACCCCAGAAAGGGGGTCAAGGGCTGCCATTTTAATGGGTTCGGCTGAATTTCCGAGTGATGGACCCAAAATCATCACCGAGCTCACCACAATAATTCCCATGACCGTTCCAAAAATTCTCTTCATCGCTTCCTCCTCCTTTTCAAAATTTAACAGCTTTTAATTAGTTGTTTGACTAAACCCTCAAACCTCTAAATATTTCTGACGAACTTCGTGTGCCTCCTTGAGCTGCTGGCTCGTTCCCTGGAAGACGATCTTCCCTTTGGACATGACATAAATTCTCCCCGCCAGGCGTAAGGCCACACGCATATTTTGCTCCACTAAAAGGATGGAAATGTTATGCTGATGGATATCCTGAATGACCTGCTCCACAGTTTCCACGATCTTGGGAGCTAGACCTTCCGTCGGCTCATCGATCAGGAGAACTTCAGGATTTCCCATGAGTGTCCTGGCAATGGTCAGCATCTGCTGCTCGCCCCCGGACAAATGACCTCCTTTCTGCCTTTCCCTGGCCTGTAAGGCTGGAAAATATTTGTAGACCTTTTCGATTGTCCACCCATCCCCGTTGCTCTTCTGCCCAGGTTTAATGCCCATGAGTAAATTTTCCCGCAAAGTTAAGGTCGGAAATATCCTCCGGTCCTCGGGAACAAATCCTACGCCCAATTTAGCGATCGCATAAGAAGGTAGACCGGCAATGTTTCCCCCCTTGAAGAGGATCTCACCAGATCGAGGTTTAACTAAACCGATAATAGATTTGAGGGTCGTGGTTTTGCCTACCCCATTCCGGCCCAGAAGACAGACGATTTCTCCGCGGTCAATCCCTAAGGAGACGCCCTGAAGGATATGGCTCTGCTCGTAAAAGGTATTTAAATCGCGAATCTCCAGGAGCATGGCCTACCCCCTCTCTTCCCCCAAGTAAGCATCTTTGACCCGCTGGTCATTACGAATCTCCTCTGGCGCTCCCGAGGCCAGAATTTGCCCGTAATAAATAACCGTTATCCGATTAGCCAAGCTAAACACTACTTCCATGTCATGCTCCACAATGACCAGAGTCTTCCCTTCCGTCACCCGCTCGATGAGTTTCACCGCCTCCCTGGTTTCTTCCGCAGACATCCCGGCCGTGGGTTCATCCAAAAGGATCAATTCAGGCTCCGTGGCAATCGTCAATCCAATCTCCAGCGCCCGTTGGTGTCCATGAGCAAGTTCTCCGGCAAGTTCATCTTTTCTTTCCAAGAGACCTATTTGAGCCAGAATTTTACCCGTTTCTTCCGCGATGCCATTCATCTTCGATAGGCGGGAGAACACGTTATAGCGAATCTTATTCTTGGAGAGAATGGCATTGCGCACGTTCTCGAAAACAGTCATAGTGCGGAAGATGTTGGTAATCTGAAAACACCTGGCCATCCCCATACGGTTTAGTTTGAAGGGGCTTTCTCCGGTAATATCTTTTCCTTTTAAAAAAACTTTCCCTCGGCTCGGTAGATACTTTCCGGTGATCAGGTTAAAGAGAGTACTTTTCCCCGCCCCATTGGGGCCGATAATGGCATGGCGCTCTCCCTCTCGTATCTCCAGGTTAATGTCAAAGAGGACCTCCAGTCCCTCAAAATCCTTGTAAATTCCCCTCAGCTCCAAAATGTTCTTTGATTTCTCGCCCAATTCGGCCATCTCCAATTCCCTTACTTTTTCCTCTTGATGATTCCCAAAATACCCTGGGGAGCGAACGAAACAATGATGACGAAAATGAGTCCAAAGATGAGCTCCCAGCGATCCGTAAAGCTGGACAGATATTCAGAAAGATAGGTAAAGATCCCCGCCCCAATAACAGGGCCCCAGAAATAGGCCGTTCCCCCGATGAAGGCCATGAAGAGGACGTTGGTAGACATGCCCAGGTCAATTGTACTGGTGGCGATGAACTCCTGGAATTGAGCATACAAAGCCCCAGAAATTCCAGCAAAGAATCCCAAAATGGTCAAGAGGATGAGCTTGGAGGCACTCGCATTGAAACCGATAAATTTTGTCCGTTCTTCATTGGATTTAATACTCTTCACCACATTTCCCAAGGGGGTTTGGGTAAAATACCAGCAGATGAATAGGCAGATCCCCACAATAATCAGGGAAACGTAGTAGAAGTTTGCCGGGTCTCTCATATAAATCCCCAGCAGGTTTGGTTTGGGAAACTTGCCCAGTCCATCATCCCCGCCCGTGACGGCGCGCCATTTCCACACAATCGCCCAGATAAGCTGGTTGAAAGCCAAAGTGAGAAGAGCAAAATAAGTTCCGCTCAATCTTACCAAAAAAGCCCCAAGAATGAACCCCATTAACCCGGCCACCAGCCCCCCCAGAAGTATTCCGCCCATGAAGGAGAGGCCTTTAATGTGCAGCCAGCCCAAAACTGATGCGTAAGCTCCCAACCCAAAATATGCTGCATGGCCAAAGGAAAACATTCCCCCTTCATTGAGCATCATTTTCCAGGTCATAGCAAAGAGGGCCAAAATGATAATTTCCGTGACCATGCGCAATTGAAACTTGGGCAAGATGGAAGGGAAGAGAACGGCCAAAACCCCCACAGCCATTCCAACCAAGAGTTGCAGGTTTCGATTCCCCATAGCAATTCCTTTATGCTTTCTCCCCGAAAAGGCCCGAAGGTTTGATGATCAAAACGACCGCCATCAGCAGAAAGGCAAAAACAATGGCGAAGCGCGGAATAAAAAGGATTCCAAAGGAAGAAAGTTGACCGATCAAGAAGGAAGCCACAACTGCCCCTAGGAGGCTTCCCAGCCCGCCAGTCACTGTGACTACGAAGCAGTCCACCAGGATCTCCAAAGCCATCCCTGGATAGGTGCTGATGAATGGCCCGGCAATGACTCCGGCCAGTCCAGCCAGCCAGGAGCCGATCCCCATGACGAGCATGAAGACTCGGGGCGTGTTCGTGCCCAGAGCACTGACCATATCCCGATCGGAGACCGCTGCCCGTACTGTAATGCCCAGGCGGGTTCTCATTAGGATGAAGGCCATGAAAGCCAGCACCACGAGGGAGAAGAAGAGAATGAACAGACGATAGGCGGGATAGATGTTTCCCACGATCATAATGGAACCGGAGAGGACGGGCGGGATGGGCACCGGCAAAGGCTCTGTCCCCCAAATCCACTTTACCGCTTCATTGACTACGAAAAGAATCCCGAAAGTGATGACGAACTCCTGCACATGCCCGGCTGCATGCACTCTGCGCAAAAGAAATCGCTCCATTACAATTCCCAGGAAGCCCACAAGGATCGGGCAGACGATCAATCCCACCCAGAAGTTGCCGACTATCTTCAACATCTGGTAGGAAAAATAAGCTCCGAGCATGTAAAAGGAAGCATGGGCGATATTCAAAACGCTCATCATGCCGAAGACAAGAGTCAGGCCTGAAGAAACCAGGAAGAGAAGCATTCCGTAAGCCAATCCATGGAGGAACTGGATGACAAAAGTTTCCATCTATCCTTTCCTTTCCATTGAAAACAGCCCTTCAAAAGTCATAACATAGCAAATTGAGTGAGGGGATTCAAGAAATTTTCAAATCGATATGTTGTAAACAGATATGGGAAGTAAATTTCGGGTAGATTAAAATGATTGATGCGAAACGAACGGTGCCTTTTTAAGATCCTGAAGGATTTTTTCAGCGCATCCTCCGGGAGGGGCGGGGAGGTTCTTTCTTTTCGGGTGAGGGAGAAAGAGCTTGAATTTCTTTTTCGATGGCCCGCCGTTCGGGGGTATCTTCGTTGAAATAGGGCAGGGCTTTGTTCAAGTGGACCAGGGCAGTTTTATAATCGCCTATAGAAAGGTAGTAATAACCGAAACTCTGGTACGCCTGGCCCAGCAGGCCCTTGGCGCCGTAGGCCATTCCCAGGTGGTAATATAATTCCGGCAGATGGGGGTTGAGTTCTCTGGCCCGGAGAAATGCCTGGAGCGCTTCATCGGCCAGTTTTTGTTCGGTGTAGACCCGGCCGAGGTAGAAAAAAGTCATGGCGTCCGAAGGGGAGAGGGAACGGGCGCGCTCCAGATTTTTCTGGGCCTCGGGAAGGTTGGCCTTCAGCAGGTAGGCGGTCCCCAGCTCACGGTAAATTTCCCCATCTTCAGGGGCGAGAGATGCGGCCTTCGAAAAATTTTCGATGGCCCGGTCCAAAGCGCCCATGCGCTTTTGAGCCAAGCCCAGGCCGAAATAGACCTCCGGGTCGTCTGGCTGGCGTTTTAAAGAATTCTCCAGGTAGGTAACTGACCGGGTAATATCCTTTTCCTCCGCAACCAGTTTGGTCTGGATCCTTTTCAGATTACCGGCGGGCTGGGGAACAACCTTCTCCTGAGGGTAGCGGGCCATCTGGATTTCCAGCTCGGCGATGCGCTCCTCAAGGGCCGGGTGCGTGAGCAGATAAGTCGGAGGCTCGCCGGAAGCCGGTCCCGATATTCTGCGGAATTTCTTCAACGTGGTGATTATACTCTGGGTGTCATAGCCAGCCCGCATCATGAATTTTAGGCCTAAGTAATCGGCCTCCTCTTCGTCTTCCCGGCTGTATTTGAGCATCGCCGTCTGGCTAGCGGCTATTGTAGTCGTGGTGATCGCTCCGGCCGCCTGCCCACCCACCAAAATCGCGGCGAGAATTGCTCCCAGGGAAGCCAGGCTGATTTTTTGACCTTTTTCCGAGCGCTTGGCGATGTGCCGGGCGGCGACGTGTCCAATCTCGTGACAGATCACGCTGGCCAGTTCGTCTTCGTTTTCCACCATGAGGATTAACCCACTGTTTAGGAAAACAAATCCCCCGGGGACCGCGAAGGCGTTCACATCCGTGGTATTGAGGACGTAAAATCGATATTCGAATGGTTGAGGGTCAATGGAATGGAGGATTCTCTTCCCGATCCGATTGACATAGACTCTTACTGCCGGATCTTGAACAAACTGCCATCGTCTCTGAACCTCCTGCAGGACCTTCTCCCCCAGCTCACGCTCCTGCTGGAGGGTTAGGGCTGACAATTGGGGAGGAAAGAGGAGTAACAAAGAAAGAGCGGTACAGAGCCAGAATAATGTCCGGAACCAGACTTTCTTTACCTTGGGCATAACCTATTTTAACGCGATATGGCCCCAAAGTCCAATCAATCCTCGAGCATCTTGCTTATTTCAGTGATATCGTGGATGGCAGCTTCATAGTCGATTTTCCGGGTATCCCGTCTCTCCCGCTCCTTGATCTTTTCCCGGTGATAGCCCAGGATTTCTGGGCCAAATGGAAGATACGCAGGCTCCAGGTACCGCACCGCCCCGGAAGCATCCCGAATCGGGATAACTTTACCAATTACATGGCGATTGGGGGCCCAGGGGATATCCAGAACGCCGGCCTGAAGGCTCCGGAGAGCTGCGAAGACTGGGTCGCCATCCCCCATCTCCAGGGCTTTGTCGAGGATGGAGCGGGCTTCCTGGATGATGATTTTCTTCTCTTGCCTCAGTCGTGGGCTTTCAGACAGGCGATTGGCGCGCATCAATCGAATGGCCATCCGGGTGGCCTTCACCCCCTCGGCGTTGGCCTCCTTGGTGGGAATTCCTTCAGCCTCGTGGGTGGTTTTGGTAATGACCTGAGTAGCTCCAGCTAGAGCCGCGATAATTCCACCCAGGATAATCACCGCATAGGCCCGGGGTTCATCTGCAGGAAAAGACTGCATCCATTGATGGGAGGCTACGGAGAAAAAGACGTCCCCGTAACCCAGCCGGAAAAGGTAGTCCTTTCCCACTTCTTTTAAAGCCCAAAGGGCGGCCACATCCTGGAAGAGGTCTAAGCTCTGGCAGAGCCCCATGCTGTAATGCTTGACCCCTTGCCCGGCGGCCATGAGCATCTCCAGGACAGCGACGGCAATGCCGATTCCCGGGGGGATAAGGGTTCCGGTGAGGAAACCCGGTTGCTCCCGGTGGAGACGAAGGCCTTTCTCCTGGTAGAAAGAAGTGAGGCGGTCCACATATTGATAATTTTTGATCCCCTCTTCGAAGGGTAGATCCTTGGTGTAGGCCGCCGTGTAAGAAATCCCCGCGCCCAGGAAACCCGTGAATCCGCCAGCAAATCCCATCTCGGCTACGAGTTGTGGAAAGGCGGTCCCGGAAAGCACGATGATGGGGCGTCTTACGGATTGGCCTATGCGGCGCACAGCCCGGAGGCCATGGTTGACGAGGGGCAAGCCGTTGAGCATTGAACGACCGGCCTGCAGACTCTCTTCGATCCCTCTTTGGGCCTCCGCAAATCGCAGATTTCGGGTATAGGTATCTGAAGTTGTTGGCAGAAGCTCGGCGCCTCCCTGGTCTTGCAAGTATCGGAGAAGTTCAATGTGGTCTTCGACCAAAGCCACGCCACCGCGCGGCTGAACCAGGGTGAGTCCTTCGTTTTGGGCCCTGACCACTTCGAGGGCATAATTTTTTTCCGGGGGGATGGTTCGAAGATAGTCAGCGGCCTCTAATAGGTCGATCTCCCGTCCCGTGGGCCAGAGAGAAAGGACTTTTTGTCGCTCGCGCAAGAATTCTTCGTCTGTCCAACGC
>CAYQWO010000003.1:18034-19373 GCA_964421095.1 uncultured Syntrophaceae bacterium | reverse complement strand
CGGTCGGCCAGCAGCCCTATGGCAAAGAGGCAGTAACGGGCATCCGTGTAAAGAGCAGGCTTGCCGGGCCTCAGGGAAAAAGGTTCTTCGGGAGAGAAAAGCGTCTTCTGTAAGATGGCGCCGGCCTGGGGATGATGGATAAAAATTCCCCCGGTGCCGATCAGGTGGGCAAACCCTGTAAGGTCTTTCCCATATTGCAGATAAAACTGCCCCTGGGGGCCCCAAACGGCTTCGATGGTTCCGGCATGGCGTTCCATCGCCGCCTGAGCTGCGCAGGCAGCCAGAGCAAAATCTAAGTCCTGATCTACCTCGGACTGAGGGAGGAAGCCCACATCCTTAGAGAAGTTTTCCAGTTTCTCAGCGAGATCTGGATGGGGAAGGCGGGCATTTTTCATGATCCGTTCCCCGCCGCAAAGATTGAGGATGAAACTGGCGTTGTACCGGATCCCCAGGTCTCCTTCTACCGTACGTTTCGCGAGGGGTTCGGGAAGCCCTTTGCCCACCACCCCTGGATGAGCTGGATTCCCCATTCCAATGGAATGCACGTCCGTCGTAGCTCCGCCGATGTCAATGATGACCAGGTCGCCCAGACCTTTTTCCGTAGCCGTTCCTTGCGATACCAGCTGCGCCGCCCGCAGGACAGCCGTAGGCGTAGGCATGAGGATCCCTTCTACAAATTCTTCCGCTTTGGCCAGGCCTTTGGCCTGGATGATTCGTCCGATGAAGACTTTCCGGATCATCGCGCGGGTAGGCTCGACATTCAGTACGTTGACTTCAGGCATGACGTTATCGGTGATGAGAGCGGTCTTTCCCCCAGCGGAGAGAATAGAGCTCACCTCATCTGCCACCACTTTGTTCCCGGCTACAATAATCGGACAGCAGATGCGGCTTTGGGAGAGTTGCCCGGCATTTTCGAGAATTACCTCGGTATTGCCGCCGTCAGTTCCACCGGCCAAGAGCAAGATGTCTGGAGACAACTCCTCGAGCTCCTTACGCTCGCTGGTTGAAAGGCGGAAGGAATAGACCCTGATCACCTTGGCCCCGGCCCCCAGAGCCGCACGCCGGGCTGCTTCCGCTGATAATTGGGGGATCAAGCCGACGGTAACCATGCGCAGGCCGCCGGCCGCGCTGCTGCAGGCCAATTTGCATACGTAGGAAACATTTTTCAAAGGGGGAGGAAGGAGGTCTAAGGCTCTGCGCAAACCGATGGTAATGTCTGCATCAACCGTGGTGCAACTCTGCGCGTAGCCGGCAATTTCTTCCGCAGCCAAATCTATAGCTATAGTTTTAGTAAAAGTGCTGCCGAAGTCAATCAAAAGGGCTAAAGACATAAAAACAG
>CAYQWO010000003.1:0-17934 GCA_964421095.1 uncultured Syntrophaceae bacterium | reverse complement strand
CATTTAAGATCTTTCTTCAATTCCTCGATGACTTTCTTGGGAGAGACCCCAGGCGGATAGACGCGGTTAAAACCCATTTCTTTAAAGCGCTTCTCTACTTCTTCCCAGTTTTGCTTGCCGACAACCAAATTCCCTCCAGCGACCAGGTGAATCTGGCCAATGCCGGCCTCGATGCATTTTTCCCGGAACCCCCGACATTCCAGTTCGCCATGCCCACACAGGGAACCGACCAGGAGGGCGTCCGCGGCGGTCTCGATGGCTGCCCGGATGAAATCCTCCTGGGAAGAGAAGATCCCGATGTTCACCACCTGGAATCCCCCACTCTCGAGAGAATAGGCCATGACCTTGTTCCCCACGACATGCGCGTCCACGCCCAAAACACCCAAAACGACGGTCTTCTTCCTTTTGTCTCCGTTCATTTGGCTGCGGAAGGTTTCGTTGATTTTTGGCCGATCCTTCTTATGGCGGGCAGCAGCAGCAGGCCGATCGAGATGATCATCAGGCTGGCGCTCACCGGCCGGCGGAAGAAGATCGTGAAATCGTTCCCGACCCCGATCAGCGTCGTCAAAAAGTAACTTTCTGCCAAAGGCCCGAGAATCAGCCCCAGAATCAAAGGGGGAATGGGAAGGTTATACCGGCGCATAAAGTACCCCAGGATTCCGAAGAGGGCCATGAACCAGACGTCGGCCAGGTCGTTGCGCAAGGCAAAAGCGCCGAGGAGACAGAAGGAGACGATGAAGGCGCAAAGGATGTGCTCGGGAACGCGCATCAATTCGGCGAAAAATTTTGCCGTGATAAGCCCGGCCAAAATCATGATCAAGTTGCAGACCAGCATCCCCACGAAGATGGTATAAACTGCTTCCGGGGCTTTGTTGAATAGCAGCGGTCCAGGTTGAATGCCATGGAGAAGAAAGGCACCCATCATCACGGCTGTGGCCCCGCTCCCGGGAATACCTAAAGTGAGCAGAGGGATCATGGCGCCCCCTGTTGAGCCATTGATGGCTGTTTCAGAAGCAGCCAACCCTTCCCAGACACCCGTGCCAAACTTCTCCGGGGTCTTCGAAACCTGCTTTTCGACCCCATAGCTGACGAAAGAGGCGACCGTGGCTCCGGTCCCGGGGATGGCCCCGATTATGGTCCCAATCCCCAGGCCCCGAAGAATGGTATGGCGCAGACCCCAAAGTTCCCCGAACCGCGGTAGGCTCGTCTTGGGACGGGTACGAATTGTTTCCCCTTCTCCCTTGGCCTTTAGGGAAAGCTGTTCGAGGACTTCCCCGATGGCAAAAAGGCCGATCAGGACGGTGGTGAAGTTGATTCCCGTCTCCATGATGCGGGAACCGAAGGTAAAGCGTACCGCCCCGTAAATATCATCTATGCCGATGGTGGCCAAGAACATGCCGATGAAAAGGGAGATCAAAGCAGAACCGATGGAGCGGGTGCCGATGACCACGACGCTCACCAGGCCGAGGAAGACCACCGCAAAATATTCGCAGGAGGAAAAGGAGAGGGCGACTTTGGCAAACGGCGGAGAGACAAAGGTCATGATCAAAGCGCTCAGGAAACCGCCGACGGCTGAGCACATGATGGCCATGCCCAATGCCTTGGAGACAAACCCCTTTTTGTTAAGTTTGTAGCCTTCCCAGGTGGTGGGGACGTTCATGGGATCGCCGGGGATGTTGAAGAGGATGCCGGTGATGGATCCCCCGAAGACCCCCCCGCAATAGACGGAGGTCATGAGGAGCAGGGAAGGGACGATGCCCATCAGGTACGTAAAGGGTAAAACCAGGACAATGGCATTCAGCATGGTGATGCCCGGAAGAGCCCCGGCCAGAACGCCAATGATCAGCCCGGTTATGATCATGGAGAAGTTCAAGGGATCGAAGATGTTAATCAAGCCGATGCCCAGGAGCTCTAATTGACTGACCATGATTCATTTCTCCCCAATAGATTAGGCGAATCCTCTCAAATGATACGTAAAACCCTGTAGAGGAAAATGGTAAGGTCGGTGAAAAACCATTGGCCTTTGGGCAACGGAAGGTAGACAACCTTGACGAAAATGTAAAGGAGCGACACCGTCCCCAAAACCGAGGTCAAAACCAGGGAAAATATTTTACGCAGTCCAGCGACACGCATGAACAGGAGCAAGAATAAGAAATTGGCCAAGAGAAATCCAATGGCCTCCATAGCTAAAACCACGGCGATGATCATGGCGATCATGGCGCCCAATTTCAGGGTGTTAACTTCCATCGGAGGCTCTTCCCCGATTGCCCCTACCTCTTCCTTTCTCCGGGCCGCGATGATTTCCCCGGCTTTGATCCCGCAGCTGACCATGAGCAGGATCAGGATCATTTTGGGCCAGAAGGCCGGGCCCAACTGCCCAGGAATGGGAACCTCTTCGATCTTATCCGCTAAGAAGTAGAAAAAGAGGGCAAAGAGAAAAATAAGCAGAGGGCCCTTCAGCAGGGTGAAAGGCCCTTGCGGATTGGTTTTCCCCGTGCGGTCAGCGGGGAGCGCATTCATCTCGATTCTCCAGGATGGAAAAAATTCATTTCACCATGCCAAAGGTCTTCATGAAATTGCGCATGGTCTCCATCTCTGAATTAACCCAAGGTGCGAATTTATCGGATCCCATATAGCTTTCGGGGTCCAGGTACTGATCTTCGGCAAATTTTTTCCACTCTGGAGTCTCCATGGCTTTTTTGAAAGCCTCGGCCAAAATTTTAATCCGCTCGGGGGGAGTTCCGTGTTTGGCCACGATGGAGCGGAATTGAGGGAGCGTAAGGTCAAAACCCAGTTCTACGGAACACGGAATGTCTGCAAAATCCGGATGTCGCTTATGGGCGAAGATAATGAGGGGGCGGAGTTGCTTGGCATCCAGATACTGTTTTATATCTCCAGCCTGTTCGTAGAGTACTTCTGAGTGGCCGCCCAACGTGGAGGCATACCTTTCTCCTGGTTTGGGAACGGGAAGAAGCGTCATCTTGTATCCCTTCGTGGCCAGGTAGCGAACGGTGATATCATCCACTGTGCCGAATCCCGTCGCTCCTACTTTTAATTTTCCTGGGTTCTCCTTGGCATATTTTAGAAGATCCTGGATGGTCTTGAATGGACTATCCGCGTTCACAAAGAGAAAAGACGGAGCCACCTGGGTTCGAACAATCCAATCGAAATCGGAAATTTTGTAGCGGGATTGGCCCGCAGAGATGGTGGCCAACGTATCGGCAATGTAAACGGCGATGGTGTATCCATCTGCTTTAGCGGCGATCAAATTCGCCAGCCCGGTGTTTCCGGAAGCACCGGGAATATTCGAGACGGGAAGGGCAACGCCCAGGTTTTTTTCAGCCAATCGGCCGATGGTGCGCGCCATCTGGTCCGCTCCCCCGCCAACGCCCCAGGTGCAGATAAGGTCAATAGGCCGGTCCGGATATTTCTCTTTGCCCCAAACCGGAGTGGTCAAGGTCATAAGAAGAACAGAAAAAAACAAAACCTCAAATGCCTTCTTTCTCATCTTTTTCCCTCCTTTTCCAATATGATTATGGCAGATCGTCGATCACTTTTTATACTTCGGGTTGGCCAGGAAAGCCTTTTTCAGCGTATCCCCGCGCAGTCCATTGCGCAGTGCTTCCAGGGCCAGAATGTCTTCTGGTGGCACATTGCCCAAACTAACATTGGGTCCAAAGCGGAGGATCAGGAACTGCTGCTGGTCCTTAATAGGCGCTTCCCATTCCAACTTGGCAATATCATCCACACCCTTGATGAGGGCATCGATTTCGTCGGACTTGGGCTTGCCCTCCTTGTCATAGATGCCCACGCCTTTGCCCGCTTCCCGCGCCTCCACGATGACCTTGAAGGCTCCATTTTTTAAGTCCGCGGCGATCTCTTCATGCATTTTGGCTGTGGCCACCTTTTCATTGGGGTCCTTTTTCCCTACCTCGGAGACCACCATGAAACCCATGTCCACAGCGCGCTTAATGCAGTCCCCACGAGTCTTCATATCGATCTCGATGGTTCCATCGGAAACCTCGAGGGCATTGAACCCCAGCTCTTTGCAGCGCTTGAGATATTTCTTATAGGCACCCTGCCAGACGGAAACCTCCAGGAAGGTGCCGCCCGGACAGATGTAGACGTCATAATCTTTGACCATCTCTACCTTTTCGGCCAGATAGTCGATATCCAGGAACGCGCTGGTCCCGAAGGTGAGTTTGATAAAGTCGATTACGTCGGCGGCCGAATCGAGCAAGTCCTGCGTGGCACCTAGGCCCAGCCCTTTGTCGATAATCATCGTAATGCCTTCCTGCCGTGGTTTTGCTGTCCGGCCCGCCACGGGCATTTCAAACACTCCGTCAAAAGCTTTGACACTCATTTCAGATTCCCTCCATGCAATTTTTTGCTCCGGCCAAGACAGACTTGACCGGATTCAGCTTTACTTCTTCCACGAAGCGCGTCATGACTTGAAGCCGCCGGCGCATCAATTCCGGCGTGTCAAAGGTCTCCACGGGGATGACGTCATAGAAGACCAGCGTGGGACCCAGTTTTTCGGTGGCATTATCGAAAAGAATCTTGACGACTTTTTCTTTGCGGGTGACGGTTTTGACAATGGGCTGTTCCCGCCCCGACTCAATCCGGGCATCCACCACGGTCACCCGGGGGTTGAGATAACGGGGTTCGGCGGCAATATGTTTCATGTCGATGGCAATCTTGTGCCCCCAAACGTCGGTGACTCCCGGCGGGATTTCTACTTTCAATTTTTCATTGGCCTTGGGGAAATCATAGATAAGGTTTCCCAGGCGAATGTTATCATAAAGGGACCCCATATAGAATTCGTACCCCTTTTCGGTGAAGCGGAAGTGGGTCATCTCGGTGCTGAAGATCTTCCAATCATCTTCCAGCCCCTTGAGCAGGAAAACCGTTTTCCCAGCCCCGGCTCCCCCTGCGACCAGGAGAAGGGTGTTCCGGCTGGGGCTGTACATGGAACTTGCGTGGAAGCTGTAAATGCTGTGATATCGTTCCAGGGTCACCAGGAGGTACTTAAAGAAGAGGCCCAGGTTGCCAAAAAGGGAGTAACGGTTGTCCGAACATTGCTTTTCGTAGCGGGAGAAGTCCCCCGTGCAGGTGCAGACCTTCTCCATGATTTTGACCTGAGGTTGGATGCTGGGATCGTCGATGACGATGAAATAGGAATCCAGATCGTCGCTAAAGGGGATGGGTTCTATGGAATGGATATCGGTGAGCAGAGACTCCATCACCTGTCCCTCAAAGTACCTGTGCTCAGTGATTAACTTTTCATTGTTGGATACCAGACCAATCCTGGCCTCCACAATTTTCACGGCCCTCTTAAACATGGGAACCTCTACTTTTTTTCTTTCTTTTTACCGGATACATGAGAGCTGCCTGGGCTGCGGCCAAGCGGGCAATCGGCACGCGGTAGGGCGAACAGGAGACATAATCCATACCCACCATATGGCAGAATTCTACGGAGCTGGGATCACCGCCATGCTCTCCGCAAATGCCCACTTCCAGTTGGGGATTGGTCTTTCGTCCCTTTTCCACGCCGATGCGGATGACTTCGCCCACTCCGGCGCGGTCGATGGATACGAAGGGGTCAGAATCCAGAATTCCGGTCTCACGATAGAAGGGAAGGAATTTTCCCGCATCATCCCGGGAGAGGCCGAAGACTGTCTGGGTGAGGTCATTCGTGCCGTAAGAGAAGAACTCGGCCACTTGGGCGATCTGGTCAGCGGTGATGGCCGCCCGCGGAAGCTCGATCATTGTCCCCACCATATATTTGATTTTTATACCCGTTTGGGTCATGACCTCTTTGGCTACGCGGTCCACGATTTCTCGCTGAGCCCCAAGCTCTTTCACATGTCCCACCAACGGGATCATGACCTCGGGGATGACCTTCCCCCCTTCTTTGGCAACCTCACAGGCAGCCTCAAAGATGGCCCGCGCTTGCATCTCCGTGATCTCGGGATGGCTGATGCCCAAACGACACCCCCGATGGCCGAGCATGGGGTTGGCCTCCTTCAGGCTCTCGGACCGTTCTTTGAGCTTCTTGAAGGGGACGCCCATCTCCTGGGCCAGCTCCTCGATCTCCTGATCCGTGTGCGGTAGAAACTCATGGAGCGGCGGGTCCAGGGTGCGGATGATCACCGGGTAGCCATCCATGGCGCGGAAGATGCCGATAAAATCATTTTTCTGCATCGGTTGGATCTTGGCCAGGGCCCGGCGGCGTTCCTCGGCTGTATCCGATAAGATCATCTCGCGCACCGCGGCAATTCGTTCGGCCTCGAAGAACATGTGTTCTGTGCGGCAGAGACCGATACCCGTAGCTCCGAAAAGACGGGCAGCCGTGGCGTCGCGGGGGGTATCGGCATTGGTGCGCACGCCGAGCCGGGCGGCCTCGTCGGCCCAGGACATCAATTTGGCGAATTGCTGATAGATCCGGGAATCTTTGGGCGCTATTTTCTTTTCGATCAGTACCTGGATTATCTCCGACGAGCTGGTGGGGAGCTGCCCCTCAATGACCTCGCCGGTGGTTCCGTCGATGGAAATGAAGTCTCCCTCGCGGATGGTGCGGCCGTTCACTTCCATCGAAGCCGACGCATAATTGATGTTCAGGGCGGTGCAGCCGACGACACAGGGCTTGCCCATCCCCCGAGCCACCAAGGCGGCATGGGAAGTCATTCCACCCCGGGAAGTCAAGATCCCTTCGGCGGCATTCATCCCGTGGATATCTTCGGGCGATGTCTCGGTACGGATCAGGACGGTCTTTTGTCCCTGCCTGCGCAGTTCCATGGCCCTTTCCGGGTTGAAGACTGCTTGGCCACAGGCTGCGCCGGGGCCGGCATTCAAGCCTTTGGCCAGCAGCCGTCCGGCTTGAATGGCCTCTCTCTTGGCCTGGGCCTCGAAAATGGGCGCCAGAAGCTGGTTCAGGGAATCCGGGTCGATACGCAAGAGGGCTGTCTTCTTGTCGATCAATTTTTCCTCGACCATTTCCACGGCGATGCGCAGGGCGGCGAAGGCGGTACGCTTCCCGGCGCGGGTCTGGAGCATCCAAAGTTTCCCCTGCTGCACGGTGAACTCGATATCCTGCATATCTTTGAAGTGCTTCTCCAGCCGCTGGTAAATCTTTTCCAGTTCGGTATAAGTTTGGGGCAGGGTCTCTTCCATGGAGGCGAGGGAGGGGTCGGCCTTGCGGGCCAGGTTGATGGGCTGAGGGGTGCGGATGCCGGCGACCACATCTTCTCCCTGGGCGTTCGGTAAGAACTCTCCGAAAAACACCTTTTCGCCGGTCGCCGGATCACGGGTGAAGGCCACGCCCGTGGCACTTTCTCCCCCCATGTTACCAAAAACCATGACCTGAACGCTCACTGCGGTCCCCCAATTGTCGGGGATCTTGTTCAACTTCCGGTAAGTGATCGCCCTGGGGTTATCCCAGGATTCAAAGACGGCTCCGATCGCCCCCCAGAGCTGTTTTTGAGGGTCTTCGGGGAAGGGTTTGCCGGTTTCCTGCCGGACGATCTCCTTGAACTCCCCGACCAAATCTTTCCAATCCGCGGCCGTCAGCTCGATGTCCAGCTGAACTCCCTTCTGGCGCTTTCGCTGGCTGATCCGTTCTTCCATTTTTCCCCGATCCACGTGCAGGACTACGTCGCTATACATCATAACGAAGCGTCGGTAGGAATCGTAGGCAAAGCGCTCGTCTCCGGACTTCTCGATCAGTCCCTGGATCGTCTGATCGTTCAACCCGAGGTTGAGAACCGTGTCCATCATTCCGGGCATGGAGACCCGAGCCCCGGAGCGAACGGAGAGGAGAAGGGGGTTCTTCGGGTCTCCAAACTTCCCTCCCATGACTTTTTCTACTTGCGCTAAACTTTTTTTGACCTGTTCTTTCAATCCCGCCGGGTATTTCTTTTTATTAGCATAATAGGCCGTGCAGACCTCGGTGGAGATCGTGAAGCCCGCGGGAACCGGGATCTTGAGGTGGGTCATTTCAGCCAGATCAGAACCTTTGCCCCCGAGGAGATTCCGCATCCTGCTGCTTCCCTCGGCTTTCCCTGCCCCAAAGAAATAAACGTACTTTTTAGCCATTTTTCCCCTTTTCTATTATTTATTAGGACGCAGATTCTCGCAGATGACCACAGAAAACTATAATAATTAAATTCCCTCTCGAGTTTCTGACAGGATGCGCAAAAACTCCGATTTTCCGTCACTCCGGCGAAAGCCGGAGTCCAGGCGTCGTCCCGACGAAAGTCGGGAACCATCTCAAAGACTGGGTCCCGGTTTTCACCGGGAACCCTGGATTCCCCGTATCTGGTACGTGGCAGGCTCTGCTTCCGCAGGAATGACGACCTGAGTCGAAAGGGACTTTTTCAGCAGCCTGCTAAAGAGTAAAGGTCCTCCGTCGCTTATTGCTTCCTATCCGTTTTTTCTGCGTTTATCTGCGTCCCATGCGAATTCATTTTTTCGGTACCGCAAAATTGACAAACCGTAACGCTGGCTGGCCGCTCAAGACCCGATCCACGTCTTCGCTCACGGCTCCGACAACTTTCTCCTGGGCCTCGTAGGTAAGACCCGCGGTGTGGGGCGTGAGAATCACATTGTCGAGTTCATGGAGAGGGCTTGCGGTGGAGGGGGGCTCCTTCTCGCGGACATCGAGGGCTGCGCCGGCCAGCTGCCCTTGCTTCAAAGACTGGAATAGATCTTCCTCATGCAAGACCTCACCGCGGGAAGTATTGATGATGAAGGCGCTGGGCTTCATTTTTCGGAAGACTCGGGCATTGAGGATCCCGCGCGTTTCTGGGGTAAGCGGAACATGGACGCTCAGAAAATCTGCTTCAGCCAGAAGCTGGTCCAAGGATACCAGGGTGGCTCCAGATTCAGTCACATGCGAGCTGGCAGGGGAAAGATAGGCGTCGTAAGCTAAAAGACGCATCCCAAAGGCCTTCCCGCGCAGAGCCACGCGAAACCCAATCTTTCCGAGACCCAGAATGCCCAGTGTTTTTCCCATCAACTCAAAGCCGTGATATTTTTTCCTATCCCAGCCCCCGCTTTTGACTGAGCGATCGGCACTGGGAATTTTTCTGGCCAAGGCTAAGAGAAGGCCGAAAACAAGTTCGGCCACGGAGACGGCATTCTCTTCCGGGCTGTAGCAAATAACCACTCCGGCCTGAGAGGCCGCTGGAACATCGATATTATCATAACCGGCTCCGGCTCTTCCGATGACCAGAAGGGATTTGGCCTTGGACAAAAGGGAAGCATTCACTTTGGTCTGATTGCGCACGATGAGGGCCTCGTAGCTCTGGATCTTCTCTTCCAATTCCGGGACCTTCTTCCAGAGGTCAGGGGCGAAGTCAGTTGGATATTTTCCCTTCAAGTGATCGGTGCCTGTTCCGGTTATATCTTCGCAGATGAGGATTTTTTTCTTGTTGGGCACGATTCACTCCCCCTGGCCCAGGTATTCACGCTCCGGATCGACATCGTTACGGAGGATATTCAATTCATCCTCGGTTGGGATTTCCACTTGAGTCAATTTTGGGGCCGCCTCAACCTTAAACTCGGTATTTTCCTGGACCTTTTCCAAGGTGACCCCGGGCATGAGCTTGACTACTTTCAGTTTTCCAGTTTTCTGGTCGATGGACATGACGGCGAGGTCGGTGACTACGGTGAGCTCTGGATAAAGGGATTTCAATCCCGCCTTTTTCCGCCCTTCGGGACCATCCAGATACCCTGGGCTGGTCACGTAAGAACAACGTTCCGGAAACCGCCTCTTTTCATGAGGAGCGATGACCAGGATCCTTTTGGCATGGGAGGCAATGTCATTGGCGCCCCCGCTTCCGGGAAAGCGAACCTTGGGCCGCTGGTAATCTCCTATCACGGTGCTGTTGAGGTTCCCGTAATGATCGATCTGCGCACCTCCCAGGAATCCCACGTCCACCATTCCCCTCTGTAATATGCACCCCAGGACTTCTCGAAGGGTTCCCAGTTTGGCTGCCCGATGCATGGCCTTGGGGTCGGACACCGAGGTCGGAACAGGAAGAACCTCGGGAGAGATCGGGCCAGTTTCTATGACGAAACACATATGGCGGGCATGGGTCTTCTGGGCGTACATGGCTGCAACCATGGGCATGCCCGTTCCCACAAAAACGGTCTCTCCATCCCTAATGTGCCGGGCAGCTTCTATGATCATCAGTTCATTCAAGGTATAATCAACGGACATCTTCTTGCCCTCTACAGCACCTCCATCATCTCCTGACGGAGCTGGTGGTACTTGTTCAAGCCCCCTACCTTCTCCAGGTACTCGTCAAAAGTGGAGCATGAATAAATGTATTTTTCCAGGTAGTCCTGAAAGGATTGGCCGCCTTCCCGGGCGCATTTCTGGTACTCCCGCATATGCTCGCCGTCGTTCTGGTAATACCGGTAAACAGAAGTAGGGTGAGCTCCCCAGGGTTGATGCACCAGAGCGCTCACGTAGATATAGGGGATCGTGGTCCTTTCCGGGTATCTGCGGATTTCATCCGCGGGAATGATCTCCTCAGCGGAGGCGATGACCGCTTTGGAAGCGCGGATCATCTCGGGTTCGTGACTGAGAAATCCCTCAATGATGAGGTTACCCATCTCGTCGGCTTTTTGCACGTGCACGATCGAGACATCCGGGTTGAGAGAAGGGAGCAGGACGACTTTTTCTTCCGGGTTCCAGGGGTTGTTGATCATTTCGTATTTTTTGCCCGTGGAATTCGATTTTATGTTCAGGATGTCTGAACCCAGAAGGCTCTGGATGGGCATGAAGGGGAGGCCCATTTCTCCCCCCAGGAAGCGGGTCACCATCGCCAGATGGCTGTAGTCTTCGTTCTGCAGCTTTCCCTGTTCGATGGCCTTTCTCCAGCAATGGGTGGTTCCAAAACGCTCCAGGTTACCAGTTCCACATTCCGTCCGCCGGACCAATCCCACTCCTACCATCATGTCCATGGAAATAGAAAGGTTGCAGCCGACCAGGGTCAGGTCTTTTTTCTTCTGGCGAATCATCTCGTGGTAGATGCACATAGGCACTCTACCGATGGATTGGCCGCCCATGCCTACCAGTGCTCCATCAAAGACAAACCGACGGACCGCTTCCGCGGCGGTCAATATTTTGCTCGCCTTTTGTTCTTCCTTCTTCAAAGTTCTTCCTCTACGCAAGTTGTACAATTTAATAGGACGCAGCCTTGACGGAAGCGCCTCATTTCGTAAGGAGATCTTTAACTATTTCATCCAATCCCAGATCTTTCAGCTTTCCGGCTGAGGGGATTCCATTTCCATCCCAGCCACGCAGCCGATAATATTCCTCGAGCAGCGCGTTGAACTCCTGCGGCGGACAGAACATTCCCTGGGAGGGGCCAGAGGGAATGGGCTGATTGGCGACCCGGAAGGGGAGAGTGTCATCCTTCCGGCTGACCCCTTCCCGGCAGTTGAAGGCGCGTTCCAGGTTATAAATACGCTCTCCCAGCCTCTCCACCTCTGCCAGATTCAAGCCCCAACCCGTCACCGCATTGATCATCTTGAGATAGTTCTCGTTGATCAAGCCGCCATAGCCCCGTTCGCTGGCAAAGCGACACTGGGTGAGGGAATCATCCAAGGCGGTGAAGTTTTGCGTCCGCAAAGCAAAAGAAGGGGCAATCTGCGCTTTCGTACGATCGAACTCGCCGAGGTAATGGAGGGTGGGGCGGGCATCATGATGGCTTCCCCCGCGGGTTGCGGTGGGATACCCGATGGACATGCCCTTGAGCGCCCGCGCAGAATGCCCGGCCGCCTCCACTTTCTTGAAGCAATAGAGAAGATCTGCGGCTCCTTTCCCAATCTTTTGGGCGAGGCGGAAAGAGCCTTCTGCCAGGGCATCCCCAAACCCCTGTCGCTTCCCCGTCTCCTGCACAAGCTCCAGAAGCAAGGAGGCATCTCCGAAGCGCAGTGCCCGGCCTCCGGCATCTTGCGCAGTGAGGTATCCCCTTTCAAAACATTCCAGGGCGAAGGAAAGCGTCACGCCCATACTAATTGTGTCCAGCCCCCACTGGTCGCAGAGGGCGTTGAGCCTGAGGAGCGAGGTCGGATCCCAATTATCGGTCATCGAGCCGAGGGAAAAGAGCGTTTCGTACTCGGGCATTTTCCAACGCAAGCCATCCTGAGCTGCGGGAAGGCGCAAGGTTTTGCCACAGGCAATGGGGCACCCAAAGCAGGTATCATTGCGTTCGAAGAAGAGTTCTTTTAGGCGCTCCCCCCCGATCTCCGGGGCCCGAGAGCTGTGTTCCTCCTGCAAATTGCGCACTCCCAGCCCCCCGACAGTATTGATCATATTCACCAGAACGGGGGTTCCCAGGTTCTTCAACCCGGCCGTCCCTTTTTCCAAGGCCTCCTTCCGCGAATCGATCAGCTCCCGCAATCCGTTTGCATCGGCGACCTGGGTTTTACGGGATCCCTTCACCACCAGGGCCTTGATATTTTTCGACCCGAGAACAGCACCGATTCCCCCCCGGCCAGCAACTCCTTCCCGGCCACGCCAGTAATGGACCAGGCAAGCAAAACGAACCAGTTTTTCTCCGGCTGGCCCGATAGCCACGGCATCGGCGTCTTGGCCTTCGATGGCCTGCAATGCTTCGACGGTGTCCCGCGTAAGCTTTCCCCAGAGCGAAGCGGCCGGCTGGAACTTGGCGCCGCTTTCATCGATGACCAGATAGGTGGGAGAGCTGGACTTTCCGCAGATCACGATAGCCTCGAATCCGGTGCGCTTCTGGGTGATGGCAAAACGCCCGCCAAAGGTGGAATCGAAGAAGAGCCCGCTGAGCGGGGATTTTGTGGCGGCGTAGCCGCGGCTGGTGCTGGGCACGGGGGTATCTGTAACCGGCCCGACCGCAAAGACAACCATATTCTCCGGAGAGAAAGGATCAATTCCGGGCTGCAAGCCATCATAAAGGATTTTAGCGGCAAACCCGTTCCCTCCCAAATATTTCCGCGCAAACGCCTCGTCGAAATTCTGGATGCTGAACTTTTGCTTCGCCAAGTCGATGTGTAATATCCTTCCTCCGTATCCGTTCATCGCTTGCCTCCCTTGGCGTAAGATTCCGTATGGACTGGCTACTCAATAGTTGATCCAGGATTCATCACGATGAGTTTTACCCCTGGTTGATCCTTCAGCAGTCGGGCAAATTCTTCAGAGGTTCCGGTCAGCACGGGCCAGGTTCCGTAATGCATGGGCACCACGTATTTGGGCTGAAGCAATTTGCAAGCATAGGCGGCCTCCTTCGGGTCCATGGTAAAATGGCTGCCAATGGGGAGTAAGGCCAAATCGGGCTTATAAAGATCACCGATGATCTTCATGTCTGAAAAAACTGCTGTATCCCCTGCGTGATAGACCGTAAACCCATTTTCGAAGCGGATCACAAAGCCAGCGGGCTCGCCGGTGTATATCATCTGATCTCCTTCGACCACGGAGGAGCTGTGAAAACCATTTACCATGGTGATCCGGATTCCTTTGGCGGTGTAGGAGCCTCCCTTATTCATTCGGACCACATTTTTGAGACCCTTCTTCGTCAGGTACAATCCGAGTTCATTCATGGCTACGACGGTCCCATTTGTTTTCTGGGCAATGTCCAGAGCATCCCCCAGATGGTCCCCATGGCCATGGGTGACCAGAATGAAATCGCCCTTCTCCACCTCTTTCAGGGCGGGGGGAGTCTTGGGGTTATTTTTCAAAAAGGGATCGATCAGAATGGTCACTCCTTGAGGCGAAACAAGCTTGAAGGCGGCATGACCCAAAAAAGTAATCTGCACGCTCTTGCCAATTTCGGCGCCCGATAGAGAGGCCGGGATGGAAATTAGGGCAAAAAAGAAAAGCACAGCCAACACAGAAAGGTTTTTTGTTTTCATAGTAAAATTCTCCTTTATTTTAGATAAATTAGTGTGGAAATTTTAAAGTATAACTTCAAATTCATACCCCCCATTTATCAGCATAAGAGGGTTTGCGTTTTTCCAAGAAAGCCTGCATTCCTTCCTTGGGTTCACCGGTTTTATAGCACTCTCTGAAAGCCCGGATTCCCGCCTCTATGGCGGCATTGAGGTTCAGCTCCATCCACTGGGCAATCAGTTTTTTCTGAAGAATTACGGCCGTGGGACCGTTCCGTAAAACTTTCTTAGCCAAATACCGGGTGGCTTCTTTCAATTTCTCGTGGGAGACCACTTTGTTGATCAACCCAATGCGCTCGGCCTCTTGGGCGTCGATCATTTCCCCGGTGTAGACCAGTTGGGCAGCCCGGCCGAGGCCGATCAGGCGTGGCAGATAGGCAGCTTCGATGACTGAGGGAATGCCTACGCGCACTTCGGGCATGCCAAACCGGGCATGGTCTGAGGCGATGCGCAGGTCACAGGAAGCCGCCAACTCCAGGCCACCTCCAAGAGCAAAGCCATTGATGGAGGCGATGACGATCTTCTCGGATTGGCGGATGGCCAGGAAGCAGCGGTGCAGATCTGCGATAAATTTCTCCGCCCCCTCCGGGTCCAGATCCATCATGGCCCGCACATCTACGCCCCCTACAAAGGCCCGATCCCCAGTTCCCGTAAGTATGATGATACGGATATCCTGTTCTGAACTCCATTTTTTGATTTCTGTCGTCAGGTGCAGGATTAACTCGTGGGTGAGGGTATTCAGGGCTTCCGGGCGATTGATCGTAATCGTGGCCATCGGCCCCTCTTGATAGGTTAGAATCATGGGACAACCTCTGAACAAACGGGGTTCAAGGATTCAAGGGATCTTTCCCCGCGTCTCCCCTTATTTAATTAAATTTTCGGCCCCGTGGTGTGGATCTCCACGGTCTGGTCATCGCCTGATTTTCGGCCTTTACTTTTTAGCCGCTGGCGACGTTCCGCAGGTCAGTATAAATCATTTGCGCAACTTTTTCGATGGTGAAAGTACCGCCATTCAAGGCTTATACAAAGACCTGCCCAGGTCAAAGGCCTTGAGGTTCAGGTCCTCGGTACCTGGGGGAACGCTCTCCTTAAGGGAAGTTTTGACCAGTTCGACGTCCAAAATTTTCGTACCCTCGACCATCGCCCCCAGCATGACCACATTGGCCACCATTTGTCTGCCCAGTTCCTTCGCCGCAGAAGTAGAAGGGATGGGGACCTGACGCAGCCCGGGATTCTCTTTAGCCTTTACCAAGTCTGCATCGTAGAAAACGAGTCCTCCCCCTTTGACGTCCCCGATGAGCTTATCATACGCCTCCTGGGACATCACTACGAAAACATCTGGGCTAACTACACCTACGTAAGTAATTTCCTTGTCGTCGATGACCACATTGCACTGGCTGGCCCCGCCTCGGGCCTCTGTGCCGTAGGATTGGGTTTGCGCGGCCTGCTTGCCGGCGTACAGGGCTGCGGTCCTTCCCAGAAGAATGCCGGCCAGGAGTAAGCCCTGGCCTCCAAATCCCGCAAAACGAATTTCCTGACGGGCCACGTTTCTACTCCTTCCGGTGTTTTTTTAAAAATTCCTGGTATCGTTCGACAATCCCGGAGCGTTCCGGACGGTAGACGAATTCCCCCAAGAGATACTTTCCCGCCAGCTCCTCGGGGGTACGCTTCTCCGCATCCTTCTTATAGATTGAATGCTCTTTGATCCATTTCAAGACTTCTTGAGGCTGGCTGGTCTTTAAGACGTAACGCCCGAAATTTGTCGGGCACTGCAGCAAGACCTCGATGAAAGCCAGGCCCTTAACCTGGATCCCTTTTTTGATCGAGCTGACTAAAGGCCTAAAATCGGTGGATTTCCACCGGGCCACATAACTGGCCCCGGCCGCCATGGCCATCTGACACATATCGAAGGGGTCCTCGATGTTTCCGTAAGGGGTGGTGGTGGTTACCGCTCCCACGGGGGAAGTGGGGGCCACCTGTCCTCCGGTCATGCCGTAGATTCCGTTGTTGAAAAGAATGGCCGTGACATCTAAATTCCGGCGACAGGCGTGGATAAAATGGTTTCCTCCGATCGCAGCGCAATCCCCGTCCCCAGTGAAGAGAATAAAATTCATGTCCGGACGGGCCATCTTCAAGCCTGTGGCTACGGCAAAGATTCGCCCATGGTGGGCGTCCACGTTGTCCCCTACCCAGGTAGAGTAAGTAATCCGACTGCTGCACCCCACTCCCTGTACCCAGACCGTATCTTTGGGGGTCAGACCTAAGTCATCGATGGCCAGGAGCGTGGCGTGGACCACCTGGCCGATCCCGCATCCCGGGCAGGCCATATGGGGCATGCGTTCCTTCCGCAGGTACTTGGCAACTAAGGGATGCAAGAGATGGAGAGTCTCACCAACAGTGCTCATTTGTAAAGCCTCCTTATCTCGTTGAAAATCTGGGCCGGAAGATGGGGCTCCACACCTCCTGAACCTAGATGGTAAACTTCCGATTTTCCTTTGGCCGCCCGGGCCACTTCGCGGGAAAGCTGCCCATCAATGTTTAACTCGCAGACCAGAATGGTTTTCACCTTCTCGGCAACCTTAAGGACTTCTCCATCGGGAAAAGGCCAGACGATGATTGGCCGGAAGAAACCTACCTTCATTCCCTTTTCCCGGGCTATGTCCACGGCAGCAATCGCTGGACGGGCGTTTCCCCCGTAGGCTACAACCGCAAACTGAGCATCTTCCAGACTCTGTTTCTCCACACGCACAAGCTTGTCTAAGTTCTCGGTTACCTTAAGGACCAGACGCCTGGCCATCTTCTCCTGGATATCCTGCGCAGTACTGGCATACCCCTGGGAGGTATGGGTGTAGGGGGAGACGCAAATCCCATATCCCTCCCCGATATTCGGAAAGGGGTAGTTGATGACCCCGGGGGTATCCAAGGGATACATGACAAACTGCTCTGGAGGAACAGTAGGTTTGATGCGCTCTGCAACGTTTAGCTTGGACTCCTCCGGGATGACCAAAAGTTCCCGCGTATGCCCGACGGTCTCATCGCTCAGCAGGAACACTGGGCAGCGGAAGATTTCGGAGAGGTTAAAACATTCAACGGTCAGGTCAAAAGCTTCCTGGGTCGATTTAGGGGAGAGGGCGATAAGGGAGCTGTTTCCCCCCGCCGATCCGTACCGTACGGTATAAAAATCCCCCTGGCCCACTCGGGTGGCGACGCCGTTGCTTGGGCCAGCGCGCTGGATATCTACGACAACGTAAGGGATCTCGTTCTTGATTCCCCAGCCCAGGCCTTCTAATTTCAAGCTGATGCCCGGGCCGGAAGAGATAGTCATGGCTTTCAGACCCCCCACGGAAGCAGCCCCGACGGCATGAATGGAGGCCAATTCATCTTCCATCTGCAGGCAGACCCCGCCAACTTCGGGTAATCGCCGGGCCATCGTTTCGGAAGTCTCGGAGGAGGGAGTGATGGGATACCCGGCGAAAAAACGGCAGCCAGCGGCAATGGCCCCTTCAGCAACGGCCTCGTCCCCCTGCACGAAGTATTTTCCTGGTTTGACTCTGGATGGCATCAACGGGCCTCCTTTCCCTTGGGTTGGTCTTTTTTCTTTGTTTTTTCCAGGAGGATGGCAAAGTCCGGGCAATAGAGGTCGCACAATCCGCATTCGATACAACTCTCGACCCGGGCAGGACGGGGTAGACGGTAGCCTTTCTTGTTCAGCTCATCGGAAAGGTCATAGACTTTCTTCGGGCAATGGGCGATGCAGAATCCACAGCCTTTGCAGAATTCTTTAATGATGGTGGTGGGCATGCGGTAAATCCCCCCTTTGTCGGCCGCCCATCGGCCGAGAAAAAATTGTTTATAGAATATAGTTACGGCAATTCTACATCCCGCATTTTTATCCGGTCAAGGAGAAAAAGCAGCGGGTTAAAAGGGGGAAATATCCTCGGAACGTTCGGAGGAAATTTGGGGGGGATATCTTATTTGGCGCTCTTCCTCTTCTTTTCA
>CAYQWO010000002.1:12426-37882 GCA_964421095.1 uncultured Syntrophaceae bacterium | reverse complement strand
GATAAAGGCCTGGCAAGGGGCGAGCTCTTCATTGGTCAAGCCTCTATCCTCCGGGCCGAAGAGAATGGCCACGGGAATCGACCGGGCATACCCAATAATCTCCGGGCATATTTCCCGCGGAGAGATAAAAGGTCCGCGATTCCTTCCTTTTCGGGCAGAGGTCCCGGCGATCCACCGGAAGCCAGCCAGGGCATCTTCTTGCCTGGAAAAGATCTCTGCTTTCTCCAAAATGTCTTTGGCCGAAGTGGCCATCATCTTGGCTTCCGCCGACCAAGGGTCTTGACCTGGAGAAACCAGGATCAACCTGGATAGGCCCATGTTTTTCATGGCCCGGCTTACTGATCCGACGTTCCCAGCAAACCGGGGTCTTACCAGCACAATGGCAATGTTCTGCAAAGGGTTTAACACGAGGTTGCCCTTATTGCCGTTATGATCTTCAGGCCATTCCTCGAACTCTGTTGAGGAGAGGGACGGGCCCGGCGGTACCCCGCCTTTTCTGCCTCTTCTGGGGTATTAAAAAGAACCCGGTTTTTCGGATGAACGTGTGCTGCTCCCGGGCTGCCAGGCAGGTGGTAAACCATCGAACGCTTATTGGCTATGATCTTATCCCTGGGAACGGGGTATTCCTTGGGAGAAGATTTTTTCTTCTCAGCCCGAAAGAGACCCATAAATTTAGAAAAAAGGCTTTCATCCCGCTGAGTGCGGCTGCGGAATTCCTGGGGCCGTTCCTTAAGGCCTTTCTTCTTATTGAAGATTCCTACCCCTTTTTCGTTGGCCATTTCCTCAGCTTCCTGCAGCTCGGCGGCATGCTTCCCCCGGAAATGGCCCGGATAAAAGAAGGCGTTTCCCGAAATGATCATCTCCCGATTTACAAATTTATGGTCTAAAAAAACATAAGCCAGAAGCCGATGGTACTTGTCTCGTTCATCTGTTTCTTCGATTTCCAGCCGCACAATCTTCCCCCTGACGAGGGAGGTGGCAAAATCTTTGGCCCTCCTTCCCCAGGGCTCCTGGCCAGCTTTTTCCCGGTGAGTAATTTCTGGGGCATCGATCTCGCGCAGGCGCACATGCTCTTCCCGGCCCTGGACCCGAATTAAAAATGTATCGCCATCGAAGACCTTGAGGACCTTGCCGGAGAGGGTGTTGGCAGAAACAAAAGGAGGGAAGACCAGGCCAATGAGGAAAGAAAAAAATAGAACCTGCCGGGGAAAAAATTGGTAGCCGCCAGGGGCGCTGTCCCTTTCAATTCCCTTAAGCATTCAAATTTTCTTTAGAAACTTGATGGTTACCCTTTTCAGATTTCATTCTCTTTCATACCATTGCCGGTAGATTTGCATTTCAATCTCCGCGAAGAACTTATCGTATTGTTCCTGGCTCATGACCTTCTTGGGCTTCCACCGGGAGAATGATTTTTTTTCCGTGATCACCGAGAGGATGACTTCTCTTTTCCTCGGGCTGATCTTTTCTACGGTGGCTACCACCTTGGTCCTCCAGCTTCCCTGGACCACGTAATCCGTTTCCAAACGGCCTTTGTCCGCCTCCACTCGAAGGTTCCCAAAGCCCCGGTCCCTGAGCACACGAGTGATGGCTTTCAGTATGACTTTCTCATCGGCATCGAAGATTCGATAGTCCTTCTCAGGCTCAGGCGGAGCGTCGGGAAAATGGGTGCAAGCGGTCGTGAAGAGGCTGAGGAAGAAAAAAGCTGAAAGGATAAAAATAATCCAACCTTGCAACCGGCCCCCGTCTATTAAAAGTCGGGGCCGGTTTGAAAGTCGGGTGGCTCCTGGCACATCCAAAGGGAGACCTAACTCTTCTTCGAAGTCTTGGCGTAAAAATTGCCAAAGACAGGTTGGCTCTTGCGGCTGCCACATTTGGGGCATTTATATTTGCCCTCCCCCCGTTCCTTAACACTCAAGGCCAATGAAAATTTTTTATTGCATTTTTGGCATTGGAACTCGTAGTTTGGCATGTTTGAACCTCCTTTCCGATATTGCTGCTCTCAACTATTCGTTCCAAGAAGGGGTCTCTGCCTCCATCTTGAAGTCGGGTGGCCTGAAAATGGACTCTATTCCTGGCTTTTCCGGGATCCCTGTCGGAAAATTGTTGATAATTTGGCCTGTTTCGGTTACAGACCTTTCAAAACTCAACACCGGCTGGGCTTTTCATTTAACCATTCAATATTATTAATATTTTTATTGATGCAAAAATAGGCAGTTAAGATAAAAGCCTGCAATCTTATGATATTATGCGCTACTTTGATGAACATTTCCACAACTTTCCCACAGGATTTGTGAAAATTTTTTTGGTAACTTTCCCGCTGCTTACTTTTAATTTCCTCCTCCCAAAGAATAAAGGCCTTATCAGATTATCGCAGTTACTTCGGCATGGAAGCGAGAAGGATTCTTTGAGGGCGAAGATCTTTAAGGAGTCCAAAAAGCGATTTCCCCCGGGGGGATTCAATCAGATGCTCCCAACCTCCAGCGTGCAATATTTTCTTTCCACTTTCTTGTTGGACAAGACTGCGAATTTCTTCGGCTATGTAAGCTTCGCGATGTTTTACTTCCTTAATCGTCGGCCAGAAAGAGGGTGGGTGGCCGAAAAGGAATCTGGCCCGAGAGTAGTGGGACTCTACTTGCTTGGAGAGGGCTAAAGAAGGAATACGAAGTAGAGTTCGTAAGTTCTCCAGAGATATAAGTTCCGCCACATGGGAAAGCTTATCCTTAGAATAAGAAGAAAGGTCAATACCCCTGAGATCAATCCCATGCCGGTCTGCATAAGCCTTAGCAGCCCGCCACTCATAGGGCTCTTTCAGAAGCAAGAATATCCCCAGGATCGCGCTCTGGGAGAGAATCTCCCGCAGCGGCCGACCTTCTTCCCTCCCGATTTTCTGAAGGTTCTTCCTGAGGGTAGCGCGCAATGCGGCCGCTTGCTGAGCTCGAAAGATTCGGGCGTAGGGACTGACTTCAATCGTAATGAGCGATGGCCGTTCCTGTTCTAACAAATATATAAATTTGCCGTACCCCTGCGGATCGCGGTGGACTGTCCCCACCATCACTAAAGATGAAAGCGATCTGCTCTTACCCATCAGTCAGTTGACCTTTCCCTGAGGCTTATGGTAAGTTAATTTTATCTTGGCAATGGGTACTTCAAACTTCTTGCCTCCATAAATCAACACCCGATCGAAAAATAATTTTACCCATTGGATTAAAAAAATCAAGATTTTTCCATGATGCAAATCCTCCACAAAGAATTGATCCTGGTTGTCCTGGCGGGGACGATCGTGATCATGGGGCTGGGGTTCATCATTCCCCTCTTTCCGATCTACGTCGCTGAAATGGGCGCCAGCAATTTCCAGCTTGGACTGATTGTCTCCGGCTTTACCATCAGCCAGTTCTTTGTTCAGCCCTTTTTTGGGGGCCTTTCAGACCGCTTTGGACGCAAACCTTTCATGGTGGGAGGGATGGCCTGCTATGGGCTGGTGGCCTTTCTTTACGTCTTCGCCAAGGATCTGTTCCACGTCTTTTTGATTCGTCTGCTCCACGGGGTGGGGGCGGGGATGATCCGGCCGGCTCTCTCCGCCTTCGTCATCGATCAATCGCCAGTGGAAAGGAGAGGGGAAACGATCGGTCTCCTGTCTGCCGTGGAAATGTTGGGGTTTGCCATCGGGCCCTTTCTGGGGGGGATGCTTTACAGCCTGGGAGGGATGAGCTTACCTTTCCTGAGCTGTTCCGCTTTGGCCTTTTTGGCCATGGGCACGATCTGGGTCATCATTAAGGAGAAAGCCCCCGGGTTCGAAACCGGGCGACTGCCCTGGGTAAAGCGATATGGATTCTCCTCGTTTCGCCTTCCGGATATCCGGCTTCTGTGTTTAATCGGGTTTGCTGAAGCCTTTGTCTGGGGAACGATTATTACCCTTTTACCGGTAATAGCCTCCCAAATGGGTGTTCCCCCTGAAAAGATCGGCTGGCTGTTCAGCTCCTATTTTATCGTATACATTCTTTTGCAGCGGCCTGTAGGAAGATGGTCCGATCGCCAAGGCAGGAAAAAGCCCATCCTTTTAGGGATGACCATCTACACCCTGGCTGTCCTTCTGCTGTCTCAGGGAGGAAATCTCCTTTTCTTGATTTTCGTCCTGGCCATTGCCGGCGCCGGGCTGGGGATTTATTCTCCCTCGGTGCGCGTGGCCGTTGCCGATCTTTCCTCAGAAGAAGTACGGGGGGCGAGTTTGGGCTTTTTCTTTACCACCCGGATGGTTGGCTTTTTCCTGGGTCCCAATGTCAGTGGTATGATGGCCGACCGCTTCGGACAGGGGTTCCCCTTCTTGGTCGGGGCAGCGGGGCTGGCTCTGGGAATATGGGCTTCTCTATATCTATCCTCCAGACTTTCGGAGACATCTCAGGGCTCATTTATCCATTCAGTTGGGCCCGAGCAGGTAGAGATCCAGAAAAAATCCATCATTTAGACAATTAAATTCCCTTTTTCATAACGAATCGAAAAGAGGTGAGAAAGATGGCGTATCGCGTGGAGATCGGGTTGAAGTCAAACATCCGGGACGCCCGGGGAGAAAAGATCAAGCGACGGATCAGCAATGATTTGAACATATCTGTGGACTCTGTGAAAACGATCGACGTCTATACAGTTGATGCCAACCTGTCCAGGGAGGAGATCAAGAAGGTGGCCACGGGGCCTTTCCTCGACCCCATCATCCAGGAGTTATCCATCGGAAAACCTCTCGACTCCGTTTTCGACTGGGCCATCGAGGTCGGGTACAAGCCCGGCGTCACAGACAACGTAGGCCGAACAGCTCGGGAAGCCGTGGAGATCATTTTGGATCGAAAGTTCAAACCGGAGGAGGGGGTTTATACTTCAGTCCTTTACCTGATCAAAGGGAGATTGCGCCGGGAGGAAGCCGAACGTATCGCCACCGGACTTCTGGCCAACACCCTGATCCAGCGGTTTGAGATAAAAGACTGGCCGTCCTGGAAACAAGAGGGGGGCATGGGCATTACGGTTCCCCGGGTAACCGGTAGGAAGGAATTTCGGGTTGCCGATATCGATCTTCGAGTCAACGACGAGGAGTTGGTGCGGATCAGCTCGCAGCGGGTTTTAGCGCTAAGCCTGAAAGAGATGAAAACGTTGCGGATATATGCAGAAGACCCGCGCGTCCGCGAAGAACGCCAGAAAGTCGGCCTGGGAGAAAATCTCACCGATTGTGAGGTGGAGGCGATCGCGCAAACTTGGTCGGAGCACTGCAAGCACAAAATCTTTAATGGCCTGATCGATTATTATGACTCAGAGGGAAAAGGCCGGCGCATCGACAGCCTGTTCAATACTTATATCCGGCGGTCCACAGAGGAAATCCGACGGTCCATGGGCGAGAAGGACTGGTGCGTTTCTGTGTTCAAGGATAATGCGGGAGTCATGCGATTTAACAAGGATTGGAACTTAGTTTTCAAGGTGGAAACACACAATAGCCCCTCGGCCCTCGATCCCTATGGCGGCGCGCTCACAGGCATTGTGGGCGTGAACCGAGATCCTTTCGGAACGGGCAAAGGTGCCAAGCTTATATTCAACGTGGACACATTCTGCTTTGCTCCTCCCGATTATTCCAAGCCCCTGCCTCCTCGCCTTCTGCATCCCAAACGAATTTATGAAGGCGTACGGGAAGGGGTGGAGCACGGGGGGAACAAGAGTGGCATTCCCACGGTGAACGGATCGCTTGTCTTCGATGAGCGGTATGCGGGAAAGCCGCTCGTCTATTGTGGAACCGGCGGCATCATGCCGCGAATGATTCTGGGCGAACCCTCCCATGAAAAGCTGGCCAGACCGGGAGACTTCATTGTCATGACCGGCGGACGAATCGGCAAGGATGGCATCCATGGGGCCACTTTCTCTTCCGAGGAGCTGCACGAAGAATCTCCCACCAGCGCGGTGCAGATTGGAGACCCGATTACCCAGAAGCGGATGACGGACTTTCTCCTGCGAGCCAGGGATCTGGGGCTCTATCATGCCATCACGGACAACGGGGCTGGAGGTCTCTCCTCCTCTGTGGGAGAGATGGCCCGGGACTGCGGCGGTTGCTGCATGCATCTGGAGCGTGCCCCTCTCAAATATTCCGGGTTGGATCCCTGGGAGATCCTTCTTTCCGAAGCCCAGGAGCGAATGACTCTGGCCGTTCCCCCCGAAAAAATCGACCGCTTCCTGGACCTGGCCAGGCGCATGGATGTAGAAGCAACGGTTCTGGGAGAGTTCACGGACAGCGGGAATTTCCACGTTCTCTATGATGGCCGAACTGTAGCCTACCTGGAAATGGATTTCCTGCATAATGGTTACCCGAAAATGGAGCTGCGGGCCGTCTGGCAAAGGAAAGTCAACCCAGAGCCTCAATTTGAAGACCCCCTGGATCTCACTTCGGACCTGAAAAGCGTCCTATCCCGATACAATGTTTGCAGCAAAGAATCGGTGATCCGCCAGTACGACCACGAGGTCCAGGGCGGGAGCATCGTTAAGCCCTTGGTGGGGACGTTCAACGATGGGCCGAGCGATGCTGCGGTTTTGCGCCCTCTGCTGGAGTCCTGGGAAGGAGCGGTCATCTCTTCGGGAATCTGCCCCCGTTATAGCGATTTAGATCCCTACCACATGATGGCCTGCGCCATCGATGAAGCCATCCGCAATAATATCGCCGCAGGGGGAAATTTAAAGCACATGGCCGGGCTGGATAACTTCTGCTGGTGCGACCCCATCCAGTCAGAAAAAACCCCGGATGGAGAATACAAGCTGGCCCAGCTGGTCCGAGCCAACATGGCCCTCTACGACTACACGACCGCTTTCGGGGTGCCCTGCATCTCCGGCAAGGATTCGATGAAGAATGATTATCTGATCGGCACAACCAAAATTTCCATTCCTCCGACGGTTTTGTTTTCGGTGGTAAGCGTAATCCCCGACGTGCGCAAATGTGTGACGATGGATGCCAAGCGGGCCGGCGATCGGGTCTACGTTCTCGGGGAGACTTTCAACGAGATGGGGGCTTCTGAATACTTCGCTTCTTTTGGCTTCCTCGGCAACCAGGTCCCGCAGGTGAATGCCCGAAAGGCCAGGGCACTCTACGAAGCGTTGAGCCGGGCGATTGAAGAAGGGCTGGTGGCTTCGTGCCATGACTGTTCCGACGGTGGGCTGGGCGTGGCCCTGGCGGAAACCGCTTTTGCGGGCGCGCTGGGCATGGAAGTCGATTTGCGCCGGGTTCCCTCATCCGGAGTAGATCGAAATGATGGGCTCCTTTTTTCCGAGTCATCCAGCCGGTTTGTGGTAACGGTCCATCCTGAAAATCAAGCTGCCTTCGAGGATTGCCTGAGGGGAAATGCTCTGGCCGAGGTCGGCAAGGTAATCGCCGCCACCGATTTTACGGTCATCGGATTAAGAGGAAAAGAGGTCGTCCGGGCCAACATATATGATCTGAAAGAAGCCTGGCAGCGGCCCCTAAGATTTTGAGTTGGGACGCAGATTTTCGCCGATAAACGCAGAAAAAGATCCTCTTGGTTTAAAAATCTTGACCCGGCGAAACGGGGTCAGTCGTCGGCCACCGAAAAATCCCTACTTGACTTACAAAATACTCCTAAAAATTTTCCCTCTCCCCTTGCGGGAGAGGGTAGGGTGAGGGGGGAATTTTAAGTTGAAAAAGGTAAAATCCATTATTATTGCCGGCAACGGCATCAACTGCGAAATGGAGATGGCCCATGCCTGTCGGCTGGCCGGTTCCGATATTGTAGACATTGTTTACCTTTATGACGTCCTCTCGGGAGAGGTGAAGCTGGAGGATTATCACTTTCTAAATCTCCCTGGAGGCTTCTTGGACGGGGATGATCTTGGCTCGGCCAAGGCGATGGCCAACCGCCTCAAATACGCCAAGATCGCTGGCAGCGGCGAACGGCTCGAGGAGGTGATTTTCCGTTTCATCCGCCAGGGAAAAATCGTCCTCGGCGTGTGTAACGGCTTCCAGCTGATGGTGAAATCCGGCCTGCTCCCGGGCCTTGACGGTCTGTATGGGCGCCAGGAAGTAACCCTGACCTTCAACGACTCGGGCAAGTTTGAGGATCGCTGGGTCTACATGAAGGCCAACCCGCAGAGCCCGAGCGTCTTCACCAAAGGATTGAAAGGCTTATACCTGCCCGTCCGGCACGGCGAGGGGAAGTTCATTCCCAAAGATGGGCAAACCCTGGAAAAACTTCAGAAGGACAATTTGGTGGCTCTGCAATATTCGGACCCGGACTATCGGAACCCGACGATGGAATATCCCCTGAATCCCAATGGATCGGTAGCTGGCATCGCCGGCATCTGCGATCCCACGGGCCGTCTTTTTGGCCTGATGCCCCATCCAGAGGCTTATCTTTATCCGGTTAACCATCCCCGCTGGACTCGGGAAAAAGTGCCGGAAGAAGGAATGGGGCTGGCGATCTTTCGCAACGCCGTTGAATATATCCGAAAAAATCTGTAGTCGGGGGGAATAACCCCTTCGGACCCGGAGATGAATAAGGGGCGCAATTTGCGCCCCTTATTTTTTCAAGCCGGGAGGCTCTTCTTCCCGCTCACTGGCCAAAAATCCGGCCTTACTTTTTTAACAGCAAGTTGTGCTCGGCCAGAAGCTTCTTGAAGATTTCTGTCTCTTCCGCAATATATTTCATGGACTGCTGGCTGTTCAGCCCCATGGGTACAAACCCTGCCTTGAGGATCTTAGAGTGATACTCTTCCATATTCACTGTTTCTAAGAACGCCTTCTCCAGTTTGCCCGTGATGTCTGGGGGTGTATTCTTCGGCACGGCCACTCCCCGGTCTATCCGCGGGTAGAATTTCACCCCTTGCTCCTGGAAGGTCGGAACATCCGGAAGAACATCCATGCGCTTTTCGGTTCCGATGGCCAGAATCTTCATCTGGCCACGATAGCCCACCAGGTCAGAGGAATTCCCCCAAATCGCCTCCACATGTCCGCCCAAAAGGGCCGTCACCTGGGGCGCGGCTCCCGTGAAGGTAACCTGCGTGAGCTTGAGGTTCATCATTTTTTCAAACTGGAGCGAGGCCATATGGTGGCCGGAGAGCTTCCCGGACATTCCGATCGTAATCTTTCCTGGGTTGGCTCTGGCAAATTCGAGAAATTCCTTTAGATTGTTAATCTTGGATTCTTTCTTCACGGCCAAGCCGATGGGGGTGGATTCGAAGAGGCAAAGCGGTTTCAGATCCTCTGTCTTAAAGGCGGCATCTTTTTGGGACAGGGGCTGGAGGATGATGTGCGGAATATTGATCCCACACACGGTATACCCATCCGGCTTGGCCTGGGCAAACTTCGTCCAGGCTAATGCTCCTCCCGCGCCCGGCATGTAATTAATGACGATGGGCACCCCCAGAATTTTCTCCAGGTGGGGTTGCTGCATGCGGGCTTCCACGTCTGACTGCCCGCCGGGGTTGAACGGAATGATGTAGGTGATGGGTCCTTTTGGAAAATCTGCAACCGCTGGGGCCAGGGCCGAAATGAATATCAAGGATAACCCTAAACAACCTGCCCAAAATTTTTTCATTCTCTTACTCCTCCTTTTTCCCCTTCCGGTGAGCATCGGCCGGGTTATTTCTTGGGCGGCACTAGATCAAAATCTTGGATCAGCCTGGTAAGCATCCGGGATTCCTCCTCCAGGTACTTTTTCGATTCTTCTATACCCCAAACTTGGGGGACAAAGCCGACCTGTTCCATTTTGGCTCTGAACTCCGCTTTGGAAATCGTATCCAGAAAGGCTTTCTCCAGGCGCCTCATGATTTCGGGCGGAACCCCCTTGGGCACCATAGCCCCCCGGGCGATCCGGGGATACATCTTGAAGCCCAGCTCTTCGAAGGTCGAGATATCCGCAAGTTGGGGCATGCGCTTTTCGGAACCGACCGCCAGCACTTTGATCTGCTCCCGGCTGGTAACCAAAACAGTTGAATTGGTGAAGGCGGCGTCGATGTGGCCTCCCATGATTGCCGTCTGCACCTGGGAGGTACCGGTAAAGGTGGCATAATTGAGTTGGACGCCCGCCAGTTTCATAAACTGCAGGGTGGCAAAATGATGGCCGGTGAACTTGCCGACTCCCCCGCAGGTAACTTTTCCCGGATTGGCCTTGGCATATTCGATGAATTCTTTTACACTGTTGACCTTGAAATCTTTCTTGACGGCCAAGCCGATGGGCGTATATTCCACGATCGCTAGGATGACGAAGTCATCGGTTTTAAAAGCGACATCTTTCATGAACATCGGCTGGAGAATAATGTGGGGAATGCTGAATCCTCCCACTGTATATCCATCGGTTTTGGCCGCAGCCAGTTTCGACCAGCAAAGCGCACCTCCGGCACCCGGAAGGTAATTGATCACAAAAGGAACTCCCAGGTTTTTCTCCAGGTACGGCTGCATGGCGCGGGCCGCAATGTCCACTTCGCCACCCGGATTGAAAGGATTCATGTAGTTAATGGGCCCCTTGGGAAAATCCTGGGCGTTGGCATTCCAAACGAGCAATAAAAAAATCGCCAAAGTCAAAATTACCCACTTCCCGTTTCTCATCTTTACCTCCCTTTTTATACTTTTTCTCCCTCTACCCTTTCTTGCAGCTTCTGGCGCCGCCTGCCAATCCACGGAACCAAAGGAGAGATCAGCAGGACAAGCGTGAGGCAAATGAAGACCGCTGAGATCGGATGCGTAAGGAAGATCATGGGGCTTCCCTGAGAGATGACCAGGGAGAGCCGTAAATTATTCTCCATCATCGGCCCGATCACGATGGCCAGGACGAGCGGGGCCATTTCAAACTGAAACTTCCTGCCCAGGTAACCCAAAACGCCAAATCCAATCATCAGGCTGATTTCGACCAGACTATAATTTAGACTGTAAACCCCGATCAGGCAAAAAAGAAGGATGAGCGGAAAGAGAATGGGGTACGGAACTTTCAGGACCTGCACCCACAGGCCAATGAGAGGAAGGTTGAGTACCAGGAGCATGGCATTGCCCAAGTACATGCTCATAACGGTACCCCAGAACAGGTCGGGGTATTTGGAAATGATCATGGGACCCGGTTGAATCCCGTGGATCATGAAGGCTCCCAGAAGGATGGCAATGACCGAATTCACCGGAATACCCAGGGTGAAGAGGGGAATAAAAGCGCCCCCTGTGGCCGCGTTGTTGGCCGACTCCGGCCCGGCAACTCCTTGAATCACGCCCGTACCAAATCTCTCTGGATGCTGGGAAAGCTTCTTTTCGATTGCGTAGGAGCTGAAGGCGGAGATCACCGGGGCCGGTCCGGGCAGAATGCCGATAAAGAACCCCAGCACAGAGCCCCGGATGATCGGCCAGAATGAGTCTCTCCAGTCCTGAAGATCGGGCAGGAGGTTTCTTACTTTCGTGCTGATAATCGAACGTTTTATTTCTTCTTCCACATTCGTGATGACTTCTGCAACGCCGAAGAGTCCCATGATGGCCGGGATCAAGCCCACCCCATCGCTGAGCTCCAAGATGCCGAAGGTCAGGCGTTGCGTTCCCGAGATCGAATCCATCCCGATTGTGCTGACGAGGAGTCCAAAGACAAACATGATCATGGCCTTGAGGATCGAACCGGAGGCTAAATAGATCAGAATGACGATGCCCAGGAGCATCAGGCTGAAATATTCAGGCGGACCGAAGGCTAGAGCGAACTTGGCCAGGGGCGGAGCGACAAGCATAAGCCCGATAACGGAGACCGTGCCGGCGATGAAAGAGCCGAAGGCTGCGATCCCCAGAGCCGGCCCGGCGCGCCCCTTCAAAGCCATCTGGTGCCCATCGAGACAGGTGATCACCGCGGCCGCTTCTCCCGGGATATTGACCAGGATGGAAGTTGTCGACCCGCCGTACATGGCGCCGTAATAGATCCCGGCAAGCATGATGATGGCGGATACCGGAGAGACATGGAACGTGTTGGGCAGCAGTAAGGCGATGGCCGCAGTGGGGCCGAGACCAGGAAGAACACCCACGAGCGTTCCCATGAGGACGCCCAGGAAGCAGAAGAGGAGGTTGATCGGCTGGAAGATGACTTGGGCCCCGAGGGTGATGTGGCTTAATATATCCATGGGTCAACTAAAAACCGAGGAATCCTTTCGGTAGCTGCGTTTCCAAGAAATTGATGAACAGCAACCGGGCAAAGGCTGAGCCAAGGAAGGCCACCAGCAACGTCCGCGTCCATGTCTGCGGGAAGATAAATTTAACCAGAAACGCCAAAAAAAGAAACGTCGTGAGCGTAAAGCCTAAAGAGGTTAAAAGAAGATTGTAGGCCATCAGCGACAGAAAAGTAGCCAGGACTCTTTTCCAGGAGTCAACCTGAGGGAAGAAGGAAGGCCTGGCCGCCCAGGCCTTCCGCGCATAACTGCCCATAAGCAGGGCCGCCGCCATGACGGTAAGAGTGATCCCGGCCCAGAAGGGCAAGAAACCAGGTCCCGGCTCATTCCAGCTTCCGATCTCGACGGAACGAGCGTATATACTGAAAAAAATCCCCACGATGAGGAAAAAGATGGCCGCGATTCGGTTGTAATGGCTTTGAGTTTTCTCCATCGATCGGCCTACCTTCGGAAATTTGGAAAGGGCCACAAAAGCGAATCTATATCTCACTCCATTTTGAACGGATTTTAAAATAAAAATCAGGGCTTTGTCAAGATTTAATCCTTTTCCTTTCCCTATAATACCGGAGTAGAATGGTTCTTTCCGTTCACAAAACTCTCCGCCCTTGACAGAAGGTAAAGCCTATGTTACTGAAAACACAAAAATCGGGAAAGAGGTGAGAGTGATAGGAGGTGCAAATTGGCCAAGGATGCGGGAATGCAAGATGCCATTCAAAAGCTGAAAGAACGCCGGGCCCAGGCTCATGCGGCTGCTGGAGAAGAAAAAATTGCCGAGGTCCATCGGAAGGGTTTGCTGACAGCGCGAGAGAGAGTCGAAGCTCTTCTTGACCCCGGGACGTTTTGCGAACAATATCCATTCGCCGAAACGATTTCCCGGGATTTTGGCCTGGATAAGAAACGCTATCCGGGAGATGGGGCGGTTGTGGGATGGGGGAACATCGAGGGGCAGAGGGTCTACGTGACGGCCAATGACAGCCTGATCATGGGCGGGTCGGGGTCCAGCTCTCATATTCGCAAAATTTCATTGACCATCGATCAGGCGGTGAAAAACGGATCCCCCTTGATCCAGCTGAACGATTCATCCGGAGGGAGAATCCAGGAGGGGGCGGACAAGACCGCCTATGCGCTGTCTGTTTTTTACAGCAACACTCTGGCCTCCGGGGTCGTTCCGCAGATCACCGCTATCCTGGGCCGCTGCGCAGGTTATGCGGTCTATGGCGCGGCCCTGACGGATTTCGTCTTCATCGTCGAAGGCCTGGGAGAGATGTTCATCACCGGTCCGGCCATCATCCGGGAAATCACCGGGGAGGAAATCACCTTTGACAAGCTCGGCGGAGCGAAGGTTTGCACGCAGGTGAACGGAGCGGCCGATTTCCTGGTGGCCAGCGAGCAGGAGTGCTTCCAACAGATCCGCAGGCTGTTAAGTTTTTTCCCCCCCAACTACCGTGAGCTGCCCCCGGATCGGCTCAATGATGACCCCGTGGACCGAACGGTTCCCGAATTGGAGGATCTGGTCCCTGCAAATCCCCAGCGGGCATACGACATCCGGAAGATCATCAAGAAAATCGTGGATGAGGGCGATTTCATGGAAGCCAAGGCCGATTTTGCCAAAAATATGGTCACCGGCTTCGCCCGGATGGGAGGAATGTCCATCGGGATCGTTGCCAATCAGCCCATGTTTCTGGGCGGCTCCCTCACCGTCGATTCTTCGGACAAGAGCGCCCGGTTCATTCGTTTTTGCGATGCCTTCAACATCCCGCTCCTCTTCCTGGTGGATACCCCTGGATATCTTCCGGGAATCCAGCAGGAGCACACGGGGATCATCCGCCACGGAGCCAAACTTCTCTATGCCTTCTGCGAATCGACCGTACCCAAAGTGGCCATCACCCTCCGCAAAGCCTACGGGGGAGGCCACTGGGCCATGGGCGGCCATAATGCCCATGGGACTGACATCGCCTATGCCTGGCCCACCGCCGAGTTTGCCATCATGGGAGCGGAACAGGCGGCCAAGCTTCTTTACGGCCGGGAATTGAATGCGGCGGCGGACCCGGCCGCCCTCCTCCAGGAAAAGATCCGGGAGTACCGGGACCTTTTCGCCAACCCCTACCGCCTGGCTCAGACCATGTGCATCGACGACGTGATTGAGCCCGCCGAGACGCGCCTCCGCCTGATCAAAGCGTTTCGTTCCCTGAAAGGCAAGAGGGAGGAAAAGCCTCCCCGCAAACATGGGAATATCCCTTTATAAATGGAACAAAAGAAAGGAGGGACTGAAGAAAGAAAATCATCAGAAGGGGTTGGAGCATTGGACTAACCGATGGGAAGGATAATCTTTTTTTCAATAATCTTAAGGGGGTGAATTAAATGAATAAGAAAAGACTATTTTTCTCGCTAATGTACATTGTACTGGCCGGTTTCATTTTCATCCCGCTGGTTCAAGCAAAAGAAACCCGTCTCAAGTGGGGAGCAACCAGCGTTAGATCGTCAGGATACGCCCACGGTGTTCTGTTTGCCAAGGCCGTTAATCAGGCTTACCCCGGCGAGATCACTATTACTGTGGTGGAAACCGGGGGGTGGATCGAGAACTTGAGCCGGATGAGACAAGGTCTCTTGAAACTGGCCCAGGTTAACCCTGTCTCGGCTTATACTGCCTACCATGGGCTATTTGACTTCAAAGACCAGAAGAACCCCAACATCAGAATGTTGGCTACCACAGCCATCTCAACATTTACCTTCGTCGCTGCCAAGGACACGGGAATAACTACCATTGAAGGCTTACACGGCAAAAAAATGGGCATGAATCCACTGACCACATCGGAACGGTTGGGCAGAATGTTCCTGGAGGCCAATGGAATTATGCCCGATTATAAGTGGGGTGGAACGGCGTCAAACCTCGAAGCCATGAAAGCCAGGACAGTCGATTCCTGGTCGAGGCCTGGTTTTCGTGATGGAGCGATCGCGGAGCTGGCCTTGACCAGACCCCTGAACTTTCTGCCGATTACCGAGGAACACCTGAAGAAGTACAACGAGAAATACCCGGCCCATGGGAAAGGGATTATAAGCCCGGCTGGGCAGTATAGGGGCCATGACAAAGATTATTTAACGCTGGCTTTTGTTGAAGGGGAAATGGCGGACAAAGAGATACCTGCGGATGTTATCTACAAGATCCTGAAGGCGGTCTACGCTAAGAGAATGGATATGGTAAAGGTAGATGCTTCTTTCCGGGAAGGGGGCCTGGCTGATTTCCCCAAGTTGACCATGGAATATTGCGACGTTCCCCTCCACCCCGGAGCCATTAAATTCTATCGAGAACTGGGATTAAAGATTCCTGATAAACTCCTGCCCCCTGAGATGAAATAAACCTGGTAAAGGATTAGAAGGAGGTGAAAAAATGCACAAACTAACGAATCTGAGATTTATAGCCCTCCTTTCCGCCTGTTTTTTGGCGTTGGGGGGCTTACTGGGCTGTGCCGGTCTGCAAAAGAAGCCAGAACCCGCGGCGAGCTTGGTCATCACACCCATCAGCGGCAAACCCGAAACCGTCATGATCATTCGCGGCTCTGGTTTCATCCCCGGGGAAAAGATAGAAATCATTATGGTGATCGATGGTATACCCACGGAATTGGGTGAGGAACCCATGATAAAAGAGGCCAATGAAGTGGGAGCTTTCAAGGCCAAGAGTGGCATACCTCTGAATGCACCACCGGGCGTTTATTCCGTGAAGGCAGTTGGCGATAAGGGGACCATGGCTGTAGCTCCTTTGGAGGTAGAAAAAAAAGAAGAAAAGAAATAGAACTTTTCATTATCTGTTAGGGTTTAACCCTTAAATTTCAGGGGAGAGCTGAGAGCCTTGCGCGGCAAGATGTGTTTCCGCCAGGAAAGACCCCTCATGCCAGGGAGGATTGGAAAATGAGAAAATTGCGGGGCTTCTGGAAATGGGTCGCTGGATTGCTGGTGGCGGCATGGGCTTTTATTACAATTTATACATCCTTAGTGGGCGCCTGGCATCCGGTCATTCAGGGAGCTACCTTTTTGAGCTTCGGATTGACTCTGGCCTTCCTGGTGGCCCCCCTGAGTAAGAAAAGATTGGAATCAGAAAATAATCGTTTCTGGGACAAATTCTTTTTCGGTAAGAAGGATTTTCCCGCATGGCTCGATGTTCTCATGATGATCGCCAGTATCGTCGTTTGTGTGTATGTGCTTTTAAACTGGGAGGAGATAACTAGGCAACGGTGGATGCATAAGTCCTACGAGCTTGTCTTCAGCGCCACATTGGTCATTTTACTGATGGAGGCCACCCGGCGAACCACCGGAAAGATCATACCCATAATGGTTGGCATTTTCTTCGGGTATGCCCTCTTCGGCGACTTTATCCCAGGTTTTTTTGGTCATCCAGGCTTTCCCCTTAGTGAAATCCTTTACCATTTTTATATGATGACCGAGGGGATTTGGGGGCTGCTCACGGATATGACCAGCCGGGTAATCGCTATTTTCATCCTCTTTGGTCCCGTTCTGTTTGCCAGCGGCATCGGCAATACTTTTATAAACCTGGCTCGCTTTTTTGGAGGCCGGTTTACAGGGGGGGCCGGGCAGATCTCCGTATTTTCCAGCGCCTTTTTTGGAATGATCTCTGGATCAGCGGTGGCCAACGTGATGGTAGATGGCGTCATCACCATTCCCACGATGAAACGCTTAGGTTATAAAAGTGAGTTTGCCGGGGCCATAGAGGCCTCCGCCTCTTCCGGGGGACAGATTATGCCGCCTATTATGGGGGTGGGAGCCTTTCTCATGGCGGAAATTCTGGGCATTCCTTATCTTCATGTAGCCTTAGCGGCCGCTATTCCCGCTGTGCTATATTTTTATGGTGTAGGTTGTGGAATATATTTTTCGGCCAGAAAATATGGCTTGGGCAAAGTGCCCAAAGAGCTGATGCCGAAAGCCCGGGAGGTCTTTGAGCCGCGGCAGATGATGAATCTCCTGATCCCAATTGGTGTCCTGGTATACCTGCTAGCTCTATTGTTACCTCCGCAACTGGCCGCTGCTGCGGCCTTGATCGCCATCATGGTTGTATACATTTTCTTCGGTGGGGGTCTATCGCCAAAAGAGCTTTGGAAACGGATGAAAGGCATCGGCGGTGGGTACTTCGAGGGAGCGACAGGTGGATTGGCGATGCTTATGGTCCTCGGAAGCTGTGTGCAGATGTCTGTATCTTTGATTTCTTTGACCGGATTGGCAGTCAAGATGTCTGAAGTCATTATGGAATTGTCTGCAGTACATGTTCTTGTGGCCCTAACGGCAGCCATGGCCGTCACTATGGTTCTGGGCATGGGAATGCCGACCACCGCAGCTTATATCATCGCCGCTGTGGTATTAGGTCCAAGCTTGATTGGCATGGGGCTTCCTGGCTTATCCGCTCACTTGTTTATCTTCTGGTATTCCGTACTGGGTAACGTCACGCCGCCAGTTTGCGTCGCCGTGTATGCCGCGGTCAGCATTGCCGGCGGCAACTGGTGGCGCATGGGGTGGATAGCCACGGCTCTGTGCATTCCAGCTTTCCTTGTACCCTATACCTTTGTTTTCTACCCGGAGTTGTTGTTGAAGGGGGAACCCTTAACGACCGTGTGGATCTGTTTTACGGCCTGTGTGGGTATTTTCTTTGTCGCCGCCGGGATATTTGGGTTTTTCATGAAGCCGACGAATAAACTGGAGCGGCTTCTTTTTATCGCCGGTGGGCTTCTGCTCTTTGATCCGCGTTTTTCAACGAGCCTGGCCGGGGCTTTTTTGGTCGCTCTCGCCTGGCTTAGTCAAAGGTTCCGACACCCCGAACCAGTCCTTAGCAGTGGATCCACCACAGCCACACCGCCTTAAAAAATTATTTATGTAAAGGAGAGTAGAATGCCTGGACCTTTGGAAGGAGTGAAAGTGTTGAGTTTTGCCCTGCACTTGGCAGGCCCTTTCTGTACAATGCTTCTGTGCGACCTGGGAGCAGAAGTGATCAAGATTGAACCCCCGGGCAAGGGAGACCCGGCTCGTCGGAACTTCCCCTTTATAGATGGAATCAGCTCGTATTTCTTGAGCATCAACCGGGGTCAGAAGAGTATCACCCTGAACCTGCGAGATGAGCAAGCAAAAAAAATCGTCTTCGAGCTGGTGAAGAGGATGGACATCTTGGTAGAGAACTTTCGGCCCGGGGTGATGGAGCGGTTGGGTTTCAGTTACAAGGAGATTAACACGGTCAATCCCAAGATCATCTACGCTTCGATATCGGGTTTTGGTCAAAAAGGGCCTTATAAGACTAAACCAGCCTTTGATATGATCGCTCAAGGAATGGGCGGGACCGTTAGCATCACCGGAGAGCCCGGTAGGGCTCCGGTGCGGGTAGGCTTTTCCATCGGGGATATTGGAGCATCTCTTTTTTCAGCCATAGCCATTTTGGCGGCCCTCCATGAGAGGGAGAAAAGCGGAAAAGGGCAATGGATCGACGTGGCCATGACGGACAGTCAAGTGGCCCTTTGCGAGAATGCCTGTGCCCGGTATTTTGCCACGGGTGAAATTCCCAAGCCCTTGGGATCAAGGCATCCCTTGATGACCCCCTTCCAGGTATTGCCCACCAAAGACGGCTACTTCGTGCTCATTACGGTTCCCGAAGAGGACTGGCAGAAATTCTTAAAGCTGGCCGGGAGAGAAGATTTGATATCGGACCCGCGTTTCCCATCCCACAAAGATCGGGTGGCCAACTATGCAGCCTTCGAACCCATATTGAATGAAATCACGAAAACGAAGACGACTGCCGAATGGCTGGCGCTTCTGGAGGCCAATGGGATCATGTGCGGCCCCGTAAATAATATCGGCCAGGTGGTTAATGACCCCCATATAAAGGAAAGAGGAATGATTGTGGAAGTAGCGCATCACCGGGTAGGTAGGCTTAGAGTGACAGGAACGCCCATGAAATTTTCCCGCACCCAATGCCAAATTGAAAAAGCCTGTCCCGATGTAGGCGAGCATACAGCAGAGATTCTTTCCAGTATGTTGGGATTTTCTGCAGAAAACCTTGAAGAGCTGCGCAAAGCTGGAGTCATCTGACCCAATTTGTAATTCAAATTGACGCCCCGCCACCCTTATGGTAGAAGGAGGTGCTTGGGAGATACTCCATATGTAGGGTATTCATTTAATACAGATTGGAGAAAGGAGAATGGATATGCAGGGACCGCTGGTGGGAATCCGGGTATTAGACTTGAGCCGGGCTTTGGCCGGACCCTATTGCACCCTGATGCTCGGCGATATGGGCGCAGAGGTAATCAAAGTGGAATCCCCGGATGGCGGAGATGATTCCCGGGCCTGGGCGCCTCCGTATATAGGTCAGGAAAGTGCCTACTTCCTCTCGTGCAACCGCAATAAAAAAAGCATCACCCTGAACTTGCGCACCGATGGGGCAAAGAAAGTCCTCACCGACTTAATCAAGGTCTCGGACGTGGTGGTAGAAAATTTCCGCCCCGGAACCATGAAGAAAATGGGCTTCCCGTACGAAACCCTAAAAGCCATAAACCCGAAGGTGATCTTCGCCTCTATTACCGGCTTTGGGACCAAAGGTCCGGAGGCTCAGAAGCCAGGTTTTGACTTGATCGGCCAGGGGATGAGCGGGTTCATGTCTTTCACCGGAGAAGTTGGCGGCGGACCGATCAAAGTGGGGGTGGCCATAGCTGACATAAACTCGGGTATGTTCTTGGCCTACGGCATTGTGGCCGCCCTTTACCATCGGGAAAGGACTGGTGAAGGACAGATGGTGGAGACCTCGCTTTTTGAAACGATGGTAGCCGAGCTGACTTTTCAGGCCGGGCGGTATTTTGCTACGGGAGTGGCCCCCAAGCCTGAAGGCAACCGCCATCCGCTGATCGCCCCCTATGAAAGCTTCGCCTGTAAGGATGGACACATCAACATCGCCGCGGGGAACGACAATCTTTTTGTGAAGCTCTGTTCGGCCATCGGCCTGAAAGAATGCGAAAAGGATCCCCGCTTTCAGAACAATGGCCTGAGGGTGAAAAATCGCGAGGCTTTGATTCCCCTCATCGAAGCCAGGACTGGAACTTATAAGCTGAAAGATATGCAGCAAATTTTAGATGATGCCGGGATTCCCAATGGCCCGATCTGGTCGTTAGACCAGACCCTCACCTCAGAGCAAATTTACGCTTTGGATATGATCAAAGAAGTAAATCATCCAAGTTGCGGGAAGATCAAGGTTACGGGTGTGCCCGTAAAGCTCTCGCAGACCCCCGGAGCTGTCGTTCTGCCCCCACCTACCCTGGGCCAGCATACTCAGGAAGTCCTTACTCAAGTTTTGGGCTATTCCCATGAGGAAGTCGAAAGGCTGAGGAAGGAAGGCACGATCTAAAGATTCTTTAACCGCCGAGGGCGCAGAGAGCGCTGAGGCTAAAATTAAATCCAAGTCAATTGTTCTTGATATTTGCCTTTTTTTCTCTGCGTGCTCTGCGGTTGATTCTTTTTAATTTTTTCCCCGGCAGGCTTTTACGCAAAGGCCGCAAATGTTCTGGCTGATTCCGGCCGCTTTAACCAGGGCTTTGATCTGGCGATAGCAGCCAACATGGTCAAAGTCCTCGGGCCTTTCTTTGATCGACTGAGATGGGCAGGAGGAAATGCAAACCTGGCAAGCGCCGCAGCCCCAGGCCAAGGGTTCGTGAATCTTGAGGGGCATGCTCGTGAGCACAGTGACCAACCGCTGGCGGGCGCCAAATTGGGGACTGACCAAAAGGTTGTTCCGGCCGATCCATCCCAGTCCAGCTTTTTGAGCCACGTGCTTGTGGGACAAATGGGCCCGCTGCTTCTCCCAATCTATAATCTGGGAAGCGGCGATTGGCAAAGCATCCCAGCCGCGACCCTGGATAAAGTTGGTTACCTTTAGGGCCAGTTCATCCAAGAGCACGTTCACCCGTTGATAGTGGAAGAAGTAAAGTTTCGTAGGGGCATCGACGATATCCTCCATGATGCGCTCGGACAAGTGAAAGGCCATCGAAATCGCCCGATTTAATCCCGCCAAGGCCTTTGGGGATAAGGCATTGAATCGGGCCTCCAGGGCTGAAGCATCTGCAACTCCAAAAAGAGAAGCCCCTTCCTGCAGGGCAAATTTCTTCAATTCCTCATAGTGCCCTTTTTCTTCAGGGGCTTTTTCTCTTTTTGTTTCTCGGTTCATCTGATAAACCCTTTTTTCTTGCGCCCTTGCAGGACTTTTTGCCCGCTGCCTTATCTAATGGGGGGAGCCTGGCGCTCCCACCCTCACAATTCCTGCCATGCCCAAAGCTTACCCTTGTTTTTACCTTGAATCAAGAATTAAGTATAGGGGCCACGGCATTATGCTGTTCGCTTAAGTTTACCAAAGCCAGCCCGGCTAAATAAAAGATTGAAATCCCCCTCCATAAATTTGTAAGATATCTTCTATGGAAAAAGAACATTTTTCCCCATCGAAAATGATTGGCATATTTCGCTCGATTGCCGGCCGCGTATTCTATGGGTGGTGGATTGTAGTTCTGGGGTCCTTAATCAACGGCATTGGCGTGGGAGTTATCTACCACAGTTTTACGGTCTTCTTCCTTCCCTTGAAACGTGATCTGGGGGTGAGCAGCGCGGCGATTTCCCTCCTTTACGGTGCTGCCCGCCTTGAGGGTGGAATCGAGGGTCCCATCGTTGGCCACCTGATTGACAGGTTTGGACCTCGCATGTTAATCATCGTCGGCGCGAGTCTAACGGGAATTGGTCTTATTCTTCTATCAACCGTGCATGACTTTTTCACTTTTCTTCTCATCTATGTTTTCATTGTCTCCTTAGGCTCCAATGCTGGATTCTTTCACCCCGTATCCACCGCCGTGAACAGATGGTTTATTCGCCGGCGGGGACTGGGGTTCTCCATCATCTCTGCCTCAGGGAGTATTGGCGGGATGATCATGGCTCCATTACTCTCCTATATTATCTTGGACTTTGGTTGGCGCAACGGAGCAATTTTCTCCGGGCTTATGATATTAATCGTGGCCCTGCCCTCAGCCCTGCCCATCAAACAATCCCCAGAAGCAATGGGGCTTTCCCCGGATGGCCGGCCACCTTCTGAAAACCACACTGAGGGATCCAAATCATTCTACGAAGAAGCCACAGAGGTCAGCTTTACAGTGAGGGAAGCTTTGAGGACCATACATTTTTGGTTGCTTACGGCCAGCATTTCCCTGCGGCTCCTGGTCACGGTAGCCATAAATACCCACTTCGTCCCCCTTCTGGTATGGAAGGGCATGAGTGAAGCAGCCAGCGCCTATTTGGTGAGTTTATTTGCCCTCGCTTCCATGCTTCTTATGCTGGCCCTTGGCTGGTTGGGAGACCGCTGGAATAAAGCTCTACTGTGCAGCCTGTGTATTGTTCCCACGATCGTGGCCATGATCGGAATGATCTTCAGCCAGAAGACCGCAATTCTCTATTTCTTCCCCATCGCCTTTGCGATTACTTATGCAACTGCGCCTCTTAACTGGGCATTGATCGGGGATTTCTTTGGACGCCGCCGCTACGCTACTTTACGGGGTATCATGGGAGTCGGATATGGCACCGCCACCTTTCTTTCCCCCATTTATGCTGGATGGGTCCACGATCGCACCGGAAGCTATACCATCGTTCTGCTAACTTTTGCGATCATTCTTATGATCGCCGCTTCCTTTTTTTTGGTATTACGTCGCCCATCTCCACCCGGATCAAAAAATGACCCTCTTCTTCCCTAAAGTCTTTCCCATAACCCCAAACCTTGAATATAATATTCCTTGACTTTTTTATTGCACCCGCCGATCATAGAATTTAACTCGGAGAGAAGGGAACTTTAAGGATGGGGGGAAGCTCTATAGGCTCAGGATCTGGCCATTTGTCCCAGGATGTCCAGTGTCCTATTGAATCTATGAGAGAAATCCGGTAGGCCATGGGCGCATATTTCCTCTCTTTCCAAGCCCTTTTCTTGGGTATCTTGCAGGGTCTCACCGAATTCTTACCCATCAGCAGTTCAGCCCACCTCATTCTTCTTCCCTGGTTCTTCCGGTGGAATAACCCCCTGGTGGATAGTCTGACGTTTGATGTCGCGCTGCATGCCGGGACGCTTCTGGCAATTCTTTGGTATTTCTGGAGAGATTGGGTTCAATTACTCCAGGGACTTTTGAGGATTCTGGTGCGGAGAAAGGTGGAAGATTTCCCAGAGCGGCTGCTTGTTTATATTATTCTCTCCACGATCCCGGCGGCCGTCACCGGCTTTCTCTTGGAAAAAATGATCGAGGAGAGCTTCCGCAACCCGGCATTGATCGTCCTTCCCCTCACCCTGGTGAGCTTCTTGATGATCTACGCAGAAAGGCGTCCCCATCCCTCTCAACCCTTGGAAAAGCTGACCCTCAAAGACTCTCTGATCATCGGGTTCGCTCAGGCTCTGGCTCTGCTCCCCGGGGTCTCCCGATCCGGCATTACGATCACCACAGGTCTTCTTCGAGGATACAGGCGGGAGGCAGCCACGCGCTTCTCTTTCCTTCTTTCCACCCCAGCCATCGCCGGCGCAGCTTTGCTTCACTTGGGCCATCTTCCAAAAGAATTGGCCTCTGATTGGCCGATTTTCGCCGTTGGCTTCGCTTCTTCAGGGATCATTGGTTACGTAGCCATCGCTTTCCTCATGCGCTACCTGAGACAACACACCCTGAATGCTTTTGCTGGCTATCGTCTCGCCCTGGCTGCGGCCGTCATACTCCGGATCTTCGGGAAGGGATAATATGATTGCGCAACTGATCGAAATTCTGGCTTCCTTCATCATTGCCACCATCTCTTCTTCCGGCTATTTGGGAATTGTTCTCCTTATGGCTATCGAAAGCGCCTGCATTCCTCTTCCTTCGGAGATCATCATGCCTTTCTCGGGCTACCTGGCCTTCCGGGGAGACTTTGGACTGTTTTGGGTGGGTCTCGCTGGAGGGTTTGGCTGCGTGGTCGGGTCCGTTCCCGCCTATTATCTCGGGCTTTACGGCGGCCGACCGCTGGTCGAACGGTATGGAAAATACGTTCTGATTTCCCACCGGGACCTGGACTTGGCTGACCGGTGGTTCGACCGCTATGGGGATTGGGCCATTTTTTTCAGCCGCCTGCTCCCCGTAGTGCGCACGTTCATATCTTTTCCAGCCGGGGTCGCCAAGATGAACTTCCCCCGATTCGTGGTGTATACTTTTCTGGGTTCTTTTCCGTGGTGCCTGGGGCTTGCTTATATAGGAATGAAATTAGGACAGAACTGGGATACGCTGGGAGTTTATTTCCACCGCTTTGATATGGTCATCGGAGGCCTCATCGTCCTCGGAATCATCTATTATGTCTGGCACCACTTAAGGGGAAGAAAGAGCTAATTTAGGATTTCTTCTCCTCAGATTTGCTCGGCGATGTCTCGCTCTTGGGTGAGTCGCTCTTCTTAGACTCAGGTTCTTTATCTTTCCCGGTATCTTTCTTCTTGTAATCTGTTACATACCAGCCAGTTCCTTTGAGCTGAAAGCTGCAGTTAGAAATAATCTTGGAGACCCTCCCCCTACAATGGGGGCAGCGACTCAGCGGCTGTTCCGAGCGTTTTTGCATGATTTCAGTTGTTTTTCCGCACTTATGGCACTTGTATTCGTAAATGGGCATTCGCCAAACCTCCAAATTCATCCTACAAATGAGCCAAGGCTTTCATTATAGAAATTTAGGCACACTCCCCAAACTTGTCAAGGGTCGGCATTTCCAAATCCTGCCTACTCAAATCCCCCCACAAGGGTCGGTAATACTCCAGTAATCGCACGACTTGCGGGTCCGTAAAGCACCTTAGAAGCTCATAAGTCTTGCGGTGGACATCTTTTTCTTCGTTCCTTTTCTCCTCGGATTGCAAATAGAATCTTTTCGGGTCCATGCTAAACCGAATCACATGGATAAGTTCATGCGTAACAACGTAAAGGAGCAACGGCTTTAATACCGAAAGACCTTCGGTCCGCACCGTATTTAAGATTTTGTCATCCTGAAGGCAAATCCTGTAAAACTCGGCTCCCCCATGCCCGAGCCATGCCTTTCTGTTCCGGTATTCATACTTGCACACCTGGGCGAGAGCCCGATGAGTCTTCTCCTGACCCCTTAGATCCACCAGGGTTTGTAGATCGTAGGGGAAGCGTTCGCCATCTCTCAAGTCCACCCGGAAATAATCTTCGGCCAGGGTTTCGGCAATTTCCAGGGCTTCCCCAACCCAGAAGTGCTGTTTTTTGTTGAAGAATATCGCTTCAGCCAT
>CAYQWO010000002.1:5669-12326 GCA_964421095.1 uncultured Syntrophaceae bacterium | reverse complement strand
CCGGTGTGCCCGAACCCTCCCTCTCTTCGTGGAGTGTCATCCAGGTCGTCGGCCAACTCTAAGGCCACCTGATAGACAGGGGCGATCACCAGCTGCGCGATCCGGTCGCCCCGTCTCACCTTGAAGGGCTGGCGGCCAAAATTAATCAACAAAATCCCGACTTCTCCCCGGTAGTCGGCATCAATGGTTCCAGGAGTATTGACCAATGTCACCCCATTTCTCAAGGCCAGGCCGCTCCGCGGCCGAATCTGCCCTTCATATCCCTTAGGAATCGAAAGGGCAATGCCCGTCGGGATTAGTTTCCGTTCCCCGGGTTCCAGAGTCACTTCTTCATCGACTGCGGCGTAAAGATCCATCCCCGAGGAATGCTTGGTCATATAACGGGGCAAAGGGATCTCTCGGTCACGATCCCCCCGTACCCGCTTGACCTTCACTTTGACCCCCTCCGCCTTCATGCTGCCAAGAGACTCCTGGGAATATCTCTTTCGGTAACCGGACCCAAAATCGTTAAGGAAAGAGAGTCTGGTTTGAAGGCCTGGTGGGCCAGGGCGGAGACCTCTTCCGCCTGAACCTGCTCGAGGCCCTCGATAATCTCCTCCGTGCTGACGAAACGATGGAAGTATATCTGGTTCTTTGCCAGGCGACCCATCCGACTGTCCATGCTTTCTAAACTAAGGAGAAGGTTTCCTCTTAGCTGCTCCTTCGCCGAGCGCAACTCTTTAGGCTTTAGGGAATTTTCAGACAACCTCTTCATCTCTCTAAGGATGAGCTGCAGCACCCGGGCGAGGGTATTATCACCTGTTCCCACATAGACTCCCAGCATCCCGCTGTCCATAAAGGAGGAAAGGAATGAATAGACGGAATAAGCTAACCCTCTTTTCTCCCGGATCTCCTGGAACAACTTGGAGCTCATCCCTCCCCCCAAGATGGTGTTTAAAACGGAAAAGGCGTATCGCTGGGGATGGGTTGCAGAGAGACCTTGGGTCCCCAGAACGAGGTGGACCTGTTCAAGTTTCTTATTCTTGATTAGAAGATGTGGGTGGGGGCGGGGCGGAGTGCTCTGCCGTCTTTTCTCCCGGGTCTTGACTCCCCCCAAAATTTCTTTCACGGGCCCAAGCAGATTTTCGTGTTTCAGGTTCCCAGCCGCTACGACGATTGGCTTCACCCCCAGGTAATGCTCGTGAAAGAATTCTAATAGTTTCTCCCGGTTCATCTGGGAGATCGTTTCTAACCGGCCCAGAATGGGGAACCCCAGGGGATGACGCGGCCAGAAAGATTGGTTGAAGAGGTCGTGAATGTATTCATCCGGAGTATCCTCGACCATGTTGATCTCTTGCACAATGACCTGCCGTTCTTTTTCCAGTTCCTCCTTGGAAAAAAGCGAATTAAGGTAAAGGTCAAAAAGGAGGTCCAGGGCGACGGGGAGATGTTCAGCTAAGACCTTGGCGTAAAAGCTGGAAAATTCCTTACTGGTAAAGGCGTTGAGCACGCCCCCCACCGCGTCGATCTCTTTGGCGATCTGGTGGGCGGAGCGCCGCTTTGTGCCCTTGAAGAGCATGTGTTCGATGAAATGGGAAATCCCATTTTCCCTGCTACGCTCGTCTCGGGAACCGGCCTTGACCCAAATCCCCACCGAAACAGAGTGGACGTAGGGGATTTCCTCGGTGACGACCTGAATTCCGTTATCCAGAGTGGTTTGTTGGACCATGGTAGAAAAGGAGCGATCAGCTTTCAGCAGTCAGCTTTTAGCAAGAACAAAACCAAAAAATAATTATTTTTCCTGTTTCAACTTAAAGCTGATTGCTGATCGCTGAAAGCTTTTTTTTATTCTTTCTTCTCCGGCCAGGCATACCCGAGCGCTTCCTTCCGGCTGAGCTTAATCTTTCCTCGTTCATCAATGCCGATGACTTTCACTAAGACCTCGTCTCCCTCGCGCAGCACGTCGCCTACGCTTTTCACCCTCTCTTTGGCCAGCTGGGAGATATGAATCAAGCCATCGGTTCCGGGGAAAATTTCCACGAATGCTCCAAACTCTTTTCCGTCTGGCTTCCTGGCTATGGAAGTCACCCGCCCCAAGTAGATTTCTCCTACCTCCGCCTCTTTGGTCAATTGCCGAATCTTCTTCGCCGCTTTGGTGGCCGAATCCGAATCTGTCGCAAAGATCTGGACCTGACCGTCGTCTTCCACATTAATCTTCACCCCAGTCTCCTCCTGAATTCCCCGGATGATCTTTCCCTGGGGTCCGATGACTTCCCGAATTTTGTCAGGCTTGATTTTTAGCGTGAGAACCCGGGGAGCATAAGGGGATAGCTCCGGCCGCGGTCTTGCCAAAGCTTCTTCCATCTTTCCCAAGATAAATTCCCGGCCTTCTCTGGCCTGGGCCAGGGCTTGCTGGAGAATCTCCCGGGTCACCCCCGGAATCTTGATATCCATCTGAAATCCCGTGATGCCGTTCCTCGTGCCCGCTACTTTGAAATCCATATCCCCATGATGGTCCTCATCCCCCAGAATGTCTGTAAGGATGGCCACCTTTCCCCCTTCCTTGACCAAACCCATGGCGATCCCCGCTACCGGCCTTTTGATCTGAACGCCGGCATCCATCAAGGCCAGGGAGGCACCGCAGACGGTGGCCATGGAAGAAGATCCATTGGATTCCAGCACCTCGGATACAATGCGAATGGTATACGGAAATTTTTCGTTCGGGGGAAGCACCTGGCTGATGGCCCGCTCCGCCAAGGCTCCATGGCCGATATCCCTCCGACTGGGACCCCGAAGCATGCGCACTTCTCCGACGCTGAATGGAGGAAAATTGTAATGAAGCATGAAGGATTTGAAACTCTCGCCCGTGAGGGCGTCGATCTTCTGCTCGTCCTCCGCCGATCCTAAGGTGACGACTGCGGAGACCTGCGTTTCCCCCCGGGTAAACCGCGCGGAGCCGTGGGTCCGGGGCAGCCAGCCGACCTGGATGCTGATGGGCCGAACCTCTTTCAGGGACCGGCCATCGATGCGCCGGCTCTGCAGGAAAATGGGTTCGCGGCAGACAAACTTCTCTACCATTTCGTAATATTCCTTGATCTCCCGGGCTTGCGCCGGAAATTCTTCCAGCACCGGCGTCAGGGTCTCCTGGCGTATCATTTCCAGCTGTTCATTCCGGGCTTTCTTCCGGGCGATGGCAAAGGCCTGGCGTATTTTCTCCAAGCTGGCGGCGCGAATCCGCTCCCGGAGGAACTCCTCAGCCAGAAGCACCGGCTGCTTCAGCACAGGGTCATAAAAGAATGCGGGCACGGGCGATTTCTTAACCGCTGCAATTGGCACCTCCCCGGCCCGCTCCCTTTTCTCATTCTCCAGCTGCACCCGCTTCTGCTTCAGTTCTGCTTGCAGGTCGAGGATGGGCTGCAGGGACCGGTGACCAAAAAATATCGCTTCTAAAAGATCCTCCTCAGATATCTCATTCCCCCCTCCCTCCACCATTACCACGCTCTCTCGACTTCCGGCTACGATCAAATTCAGGTCGCTTTTCTGGAGCTGGCTAATCGGGGGATTGCAGACCCACTTTCCTTCCACTCGCCCCACGCGCACCCCAGCGATTGGACCCTGGAAGGGGATATCCGAAATCTCTACGGCTGCGGAGGCGCCGCAGATGGCCAACACATCCGGGTCATTCTCCTGATCGGCCGACAGCACCGTGGCGATGATCTGCACCTCATTGAAGAAACCTTGAGGAAAAAGGGGGCGCAGGGGCCGATCGATCAGACGGGCGGTAAGAATCTCCTTCTCGCTGGGACGCCCCTCGCGCTTGAAGAATCCGCCGGGAATCTTGCCAGCCGCGTAAGCCATCTCCTGGTAGTCGACCACGAGGGGGAAGAAATCGATGCCTTCCCGGACCGTCTTGGAGGCCGTGGCTGTCACCAGCACGAGGCTCTCTCCAAAGGAAACCAGAACCGCGCCATCCGCTTGTTTGGCCACGGCGCCGGTTTCAATGACGAAATCCTTCCCCTCGATGATACATCGGGCCTCAAGGCGTTCATCCATTTCTGACATTACTTCATCCTTTCTGCCAAAACACTTTTTCCTCCGGGCTCATCGGCAGGAACCATCTTCGGGTCGCGAATTTCCCGCCCCACTGCCTGAATTCCTTCTATTTGCGTATCCCCAGCCGCTGGATGAGTGTGCGGTACCGCCCCACATCCTTTGCCTTGAGGTAGTCGAGGAGATGTCGCCTTTGTCCCACAAGTTTTAACAGTCCCCGGCGGGAATGATGATCTTTAATATGCGTTTTGAAATGCTCCGTCAGATAATTGATCCGTTCGCTCAAGATCGCCACCTGCACTTCCGGAGATCCTGTGTCCGTGGGATGCGTCTTAAATCCCTCGATGATTTCTTTTTTCCTCTCTGGCAATAATGTCACGTCCATCTCCTTTCACGCCTTCGGGCATACTCGGCGATCCCTCAACCCCGAAAAACCCGCAGAATACGCAGGGCTTGTGGGTCTCCCGACTGTCCCGGCTCTCCGTCCACCTGGGATTCGGCAATGGCCAAGAGCTCCTCCGCCCCATGCAAGAGGCCCACCCGCTGTCCCTTTTTTACTAGGCCCCTTTTGTTCTCCGGAAGGTCGCTGAGGCGAAGAGGCCGGCCGCTGCGAACCCTTTCCGCTGTTTCCCTTTCCACCCAGATTTCCCCGGAGATATCCACGCTGTCCTTCAGCGGGATAATTCTTTCTTGGACCTTGCCTTGTTCAGCCAACCGGCAAAGGTCGTCTATGCTCAGGGCCTGCGCAGCGGTAAACCTACCCGAACGCAGGCGTCTCAACTCCACCAGATGAGCCCCACATCCCAGAGCCTGGCCGATGTCCGCGCAGAGGCTGCGGATATAGGTTCCCCGGCCACAGGTAACCTCTAAAGTGACGAAGGGGAGAGAGACTTTTCTGAGCGATAGTGCATGGATCGTCGTCTCCCGCTTCGGCAGACTGGGCTTCTGCCCAGATCGGACCCGCTTGTACGCCGGGAGGCCACCCTGCTTGATGGCCGAATAGAGCGGCGGGGTCTGCTGAATCGTCCCGCGAAACCGCCCCAGGACTTCCTCGATCTCTTCCCGGTTGAAAGAGAACCCCTGCCTCTCGCAAACCACTTTTCCGTCCGCGTCAAGCGTATCCGTCTCCTGGCCCAGCTTCATCGTGGCCAGGTACACCTTTATCCCTTCTAAATTGAAGGGAACCAATTTTGTCCCCTCGTTGAGATAAACTGGCAAGACACCCGTCGCCAGCGGGTCTAAGGTTCCGCCGTGGCCGGCCTTCTTAACCTTGAGAATCTTGCACACCCGGGCGACCACATCATGGGAGGTCCAGCCCTTGGGTTTATCGATGACCAGCACACCACTCACAGAGCGGCTTTCACGCGTTCCAAAACCTTGCCCTTGACTCCGGATAAGCTTCCCTCCACTGTGCAACCGGCCGCCTGAGGATGCCCTCCGCCCTGGAACTCCTCGGCAATTCGGGCCACGTCTACATTCCCTCGTGAGCGCATGCTTACCCGGTACTTTTCCGCAGAGATTTCCCGGAAGAGCAGGGCGACTTCTGACCCTTTGAGGGACCGCGGAAAGTTAATAAAGTCTTCTGTCAGCGCCACGGAAGCCCCGGTCTCTTCCATCGATTTCTGGGTCACGATCACGTAAGGAATGCGCCCGTCCCCGTCTACCTCTAAGGTCGCCAATACCAAAGGTAGTAAACGAAGACGGGGGAGCGGTTGACTTTCATAAACTTTCTCCGCCACCTTCCATGGGTTCACTCCAGCCAGAAGACAGGACCTGGCCACGGAGAACGTCTTTGGGGAAGTGTTGGAATAATGAAAAGACCCTGTATCCGTCAGGATGGCGGTATAAATGTTCTCGGCCACCCCAGGGGTCAGCTTCACCGGGATATGGCGGAGAAGATCGAAGATAATCTCTGCCGTAGAGCTGGCCGCAGGGTCCACTAGGTTGATGTCCCCGAAATGGCGGTTGCTGACATGATGGTCAATATTAATGATCTTGCCGATCTCCTTCACTTTGCCAAACTCTTCACCCAAGCGGGTCTTATCTCCGCAATCCAAGGCAAAGGCCACATCGAATGGCACATTCTTTGGGGCCTGATGCCTGATTTCCTCTGCCCCGGGAAGGAAGGAAAACACCTCGGGGGTCGGGTCCTGGCTTAGAACTTGCACCCTTTTTCCCAGGCCCTTCAAGACCAAGCCCAGGGCCAGCACCGACCCAATGGCGTCTCCCTCCGGGTTGACGTGGTTGCCTATGAGAAAGCAATCGTTGGAGCGAACCTCTTCAGCGATTCTCCTCAGAATTGCCGTTCTTCTCTTCTTGGAGAGTTTGGAAAAGCCGGTCAATCTTGCTTCCATAATCGAATGAATGGTCAACCTTAAATAGCAGGTCGGGAATGTACCGCAGCCTCAGTTCCTTCCCCAATTTCTTCCGGATGTATCCCGTAGCCCTCTGCAAGCCATGGAGGGAGGCTTCCTCCTTGGAACGGTTTCCCATGGCGCTGAAAAAGACCGTGGCCAGTTTCAGGTCTGCGGATACTTCCACCTCCGTGATAGTCACCGATTCCAAACGCGGGTCGTCCAGATCTCTGAGAAGCATCTCGCAGATGACTTCCCGGATCAGGTCGCCGAC
>CAYQWO010000002.1:0-5569 GCA_964421095.1 uncultured Syntrophaceae bacterium | reverse complement strand
TCGATCTGCGAATCGGCCACATCGGTCAGATGAGTATTTTCGATGAAATTAATCACCTGATCCAGGGTGGAATTCACCCGCTGCCGGTCATTCCCGACTGCGCAAATCCCCAGCACCGCCCTCTGCCACAGATCCTGGGCATCCACCTCGGAAATAGAGACGTTAAATCGCTTCCTCGCCCGCTGTACGATGCTCTGAAGCACCTGGCGCTTGCCCTTCAGGGAAAAATTATCGTGGAAGAAAAGCTCCAGGTGGCATACCCCGATGACCATTTTCCCATAGCCTCGCCATTACAGATGGGCGGTTTTCTTTTCCACCACGTAGGACTCTATGAGGTCGTCGACCTGGAAATCCTGAAAGCCTCCCACAGTCAGCCCACACTCGAACCCGGAGGTTACCTCCTTGAAATCATCCTTCAAGTGTTTCAAAGAGGCGATATCCCCTTCGTAGACCACTTTGCCGTCCCGCACAACCCGGGCGCGAGAACCCCGGACAATCTTTCCCTCCTGGACAAAGCAGCCCGCCACCACGCCCACCCGGGAGATGGTGAACAGCTGGATCACCTTTGCCCGGCCCACCAAATGTTCTTCATAAACAGGCTCCAGGAGCCCCTCCATAGCCTTACGCACATCGTCTAAGGCTTCATAGATAACCTCATACAGGCGAATGTCAATTTTTTCCTGCTCGATCAGAGTTTGGGCGGTCGGTTCGATCTTCACGTTGAACCCCAGGATGATCGCCTCTGAGGCCGAGGCTAGCATGGCGTCCGATTCGTTGATAGCCCCCACCGAAGTATGGAGAATGTTCACCTTCACAGCCTCAGTGCTCAAGCGGTTCAGGGCCTCGGTCAGGGCTTCGATGGAGCCCTGCACGTCCGCCTTGAGGATGAGGTTTAAATCCTTGACCACCCCTTTTTTCATCTTTTTGTAGAAATCTTCCAGCGTAATCTTAGAAGTCTTGGCGAGCTCCAGCTCCCGCTGCTTCAGTAACCTTTGGCTGGCCAGCTCCTTCGCCCTGCGTTCATCGGTGACCACCACAAAAGAATCACCGGCATTGGGTACACTGGAGAACCCGATGACCTCAACGGGGGTGGAAGGCCCAGCGCTCTCTATCTTCTCCCCATGATCGTTAATCATCGCCCGCACATGCCCAGAGTGCGTGCCGGCCACGAAGGCATCGCCTACATGGAGCGATCCGTCCTGGACGAGAACCGTCGCCACGGGTCCCCTTCCTTTGTCCAGCTTGGCTTCGATGACTGCGCCGGTCATCGGCCGATGGGGGTTGGCCTTCAGCTCCAAAACTTCCGCCTGGAGAAGGATCATCTCCAATAGTTCTTTCAACCCAATTTTTTGCTTGGCCGAGATCTCGGCAACGATCGTCTGTCCGCCCCAAGCTTCGGGCACAAGCCCGTACTCGGTCAGGCTCTGTTTTACCCTTTCCGGGTTGGCGCTGGGTTTGTCAATCTTGTTGATGGCCACGATCAAGGGTACCTGCGCGGCTTTGGCATGATTGATCGCTTCGACAGTCTGGGTCATGACCCCGTCATCGGCGGCCACAACGAGAACAACAATATCCGTGACCTTCGCCCCCCTGGCCCGCATTGCCGTGAAGGCCTCATGACCCGGAGTGTCCAGGAAAACAACCTTCCGGTGATCCACGTCAACTTCATAAGCTCCAATATGCTGGGTGATCCCGCCAGCCTCCCCGGCCGTAACATTCGTCTGGCGGATGGCATCCAGGAGGGAGGTCTTGCCGTGATCCACATGGCCCATGATGGTGACCACGGGGGGACGAGGAATCAGGTCTTCAGAGCGTTCTTCTTTCTCTTCGATCAGGTCCTCAATTTCCAATCCTGTTTTTTCCACTTCGTAGCCAAAATCCGTGGCCACCAGGGAGGCGGCATCGGCATCGATGGCCTGGTTGATGGTCACCATCAATCCCAGGTCCATCAACTTCTTGATCACCTCCGAAGCTTTGATGCCCATGCGCTTGGCCAGCTCGCCGACGAGAATGGCCTCGGAAATGCGAATCTTTCTCTTGATGGCCTTGGGAATGGTGGGTTCGGGTTTCGCCGCTTTGGGTTTGGGAATCCTGATTTTTGGCTCGCGTTCGCTGGGAAAAACCCTTAGGGTCCGTTCCTCATGCCCATAATCATGTTCTCGCAGGGTGTGCTTTTTCGTCGTGATGATGCGCACTCGATGCGGCTTTCCCTCTTCGAGAACTTGCACATCCTTGCGGAGCCTTCTCCTCCGCCGTCCCCTCTCCTCCTCTTCGAAAGGGGGTCTGGCAACCGCCGGGGTAGGACGCTGCAAAATAATGGGGGCAGGCGGGGCAGCCACGGCCACTTTAGGGGGAACGGGAAAGGGAGCCTTTTTTTCAGCCGCTCGAAATTCTTGAACCTGAGAAGGGGGAGGAACAGCGGGTCGTTCTATAATCTTCGCCGGTTCGGGCTTCTTCTTGGGTTTTACAGGGGGTTTTACCCGGGGCCTCTCGGGAATCTTCGGCTTTTCAAGAGTTGCGGGCCCTGCCGTTACCACAGGAGCAGGTTTCTCCAACTGAGAGGGCATCCTGCCTACAGCCTTACCCGCAAGAGGCACTCCTTCCTGGGCAGCAATCGGAGGAGCTTCCAGAATAACTTCCTCTTTTTTGGCCACCTCGGGCACTCGGAATTCTGCGGGTTTAGAAGGTTCGGGGGGCACAGCTGGGGGCAATGGCATGACTTTGGCCGAAGGGGGAGCTTTGACTTCCTCGGGTCGAAACAACGGAACTTCGACTTTTTCTTCCCTTTTCTTTGCCGCTGGCTTGGCCGCAGGCACTTCTACCGGTTTGGCCACTTCGACTATGGGAGCTTTCTTAACCTCCGGGGGTTTGGCTTTCTCCACGACAGCAGGCTCAGGGCTCGGCGGAGGAACTTCTTCGCGCATCACCCGTCGGCGAATGATCGTGGGTTTAACCCGCTGTTCAACCACTCCTTCCTTGCGCGAAAGGCTGATCTGGTTTTTGACCCTCTCCACGTCTGATTCTTCCAGGGTGCTGTGGACATTCTTGAAGACCAGGCCCATCTTTTCCAAGAGCTTGAGGAGATCTTTATTCTCCATCTTCAATTCTTTGGCCAATTCATGGATTCTGGTTTTCGCCACCGGTTTTACCCCCTTCGAAGATCCTCTTTACCCTTGGCTGCTCTTGGGTTGAAGCCTTTCACCTTTCTTTTCACCCGCTTGATCCAGATGAGCCTTGGCCGCCTCGATCAGTCTCTCTGCCTTTTTCAGACCAATACCCTCAATCTTGGAGAGCTGCTCGGCTGTAGCCTGGCAGACGTCTGCTACAGTGAGGTAGCCAGCGGCATTGAGCAATTGGGCCGTCTTTTCCCCAACCCCAGTAATCTGATCCACCTTCTCCATGCCTCGCGCAGCGATTTCGTCCAATTTGGGAGGTACCTGTCCGGCTTTGGATTCGCTGCGGATGTCGATTTTCCACTCCGTAAGCTTGGCCGCCAACCGGACATTCTGCCCCCGCCGACCGATCGCCAGAGAAAGCTGGTCGTCCTCGACGATGACTTCCATGGATTTTGTCTCCTGATTGATGACCACCTTAGAGATCTCTGCTGGGGCTAAGGCATTGCAGACGAAGCTCGCCGGATCATCACTCCAGGGGATGATATCGATCTTCTCCCCGCGGAGTTCCTGGACCACAGCTTGGACGCGCGACCCTTTCATCCCCACGCAGGCTCCCACTGGGTCGACATCTCCATCCCGAGAGTAAACGGCAATTTTGGCCCGGCTCCCCGGTTCTCGCGCCGCATTGACGATTTTCACGATCCCCTCCGAGATTTCCGGCACTTCCATCTCAAAAAGCTTATTCAAAAAGTTCGGGTTGCTTCGGGAGAGGATGATCTGGGGGCCTTTGGGAGTCTTGCGCACATCCAGGACATAGGCCCGGATGCGGTCCCCTGGTTTATAGGTCTCCCGAGGAACCAGCTCCTGCTGAGGAATTACCGCTTCCGCTCTCCCCAGATTGACAATGATCGAACCTCGCTCGAAGCGCTGCACCGTCCCGGAGATGACTTCTCCTCTGCGGTCTTTGAAATCCTCAAAAATATTTTCCCGCTCAGCATCCTTGACCCTCTGAATGATCACCTGCTTAGCGGTCTGGGCGGCGATTCTCCCGAATTCTGCGATGTCGATCTTCGTACCCAGGCTATCGCCGACTTGCACCTCCCCGTCCAGCTCTTTGGCTTCTTCCAGCGAAATCTCCGCCGGGGGATTTTTCACGTCTTTGACCACGGTTTTAAACTGGAAAAGTTCGACCTCCCCTGCTTCCTCGTTATACTTCGCTTCAATCTCCTGCTTGGGGCCAAACTTCTTCCGGGCAGCCGCGAGCAGAGCCTGCTCTAAGGCATCAATCAAGATCTTCTTATCGATCCCTTTATCCTTTCCTACCTGGTCGATGATGCGACTTAAATCCGAAATCATTTCTCATCCCCTTCGTCAAAATTCGAATTCCAGGTTGGCCTTCGCAATGCCTTGGAAGGGAATCTCGTATGATTGTCCCTCCATTTCCAAGCGCACCTTGTCATGCTCCAGACCCAGAAGGACCCCTTTGAAGTTTCGCCGACCTTCTATGGGCTCAAAGGTCTTCACCCTAACCAGACGATGGCGATATTTGTTGAAATCTTCCGGCTTTTTTAACGGGCGAGTGAGGCCGGGGGAGGAGACCTCCAGAACATATGGGTTGGCCATCAGGTCCCGAACCTCCAGGACAGCCCCCAACTCACCGCTTACTTCAGCGCAATCCCCCACAGTCACCCCACCTTCGCGGTCAATGTAAAATCGTAAAACCCAGCCCTGGGCTTCCCTTTGGTATTCCAGGTCAACCAATTCCAGTCCCTGGGATTGAAGGATGGGTTCCGTCACTTGCCGAACTTTTTTGAGAAGTTCATCAAATTTCAAAACTTCTCCCCCTGCGGCAAAAAAAAATGGGCCCGCGAGCCCACTTTTTTCAAGCAGACTTCATAAAAACAACTCTCTTAGCTACCCATAGCCCATTGAATCTTATCGGTAATTCTTAAATAATCTTTCTTCTCTGGAGCGGGCGACCAGATTCGAACTGGCGACGTCAAGCTTGGGAAGCTTGCATTCTACCCCTGAATTACGCCCGCCTTCTTACTTATATTAGCCAAACCGTCTTGATCTGTCAAGGTTTTTTAGAAATTCCAAGGCCTCTTCCCGGGTCTGAACCTGGCCAGTCGCCTCTGCCTCCCTGAGTTGAGCCAGGAGACTCCCCACCGCTTCCCCCTGGGGCAGCCTCAAGACTTCCATAATCTCCTTTCCGTCAAGCAACGGCTTCGGCGGCTTCTTAGAGAATTCTTCATAGTAATAGCGCAAAAGTTCATCAGCTACTTCCTTTATTCCTTTTAGGTCATTGGGGAGCTCTTGGAACAAAGGCCATTCCAGCGGAATCTTTCTCGAACCTAGCCCGTCGGCCAATGCCAAGAAAATGGTGTCGATCCCTTCTTTCCCCAGATCTCGGAAGAACCGATATCTTGCCCTGGAGGTTACCTCTTCTATTT
>CAYQWO010000001.1:51539-54192 GCA_964421095.1 uncultured Syntrophaceae bacterium | reverse complement strand
TATTCATTCCCTTCGGTCAGGCGGAAAAAATGACCTCCAATATGGTTTTCCTGCCTCCCGTGTGGATAGGAGAGATCGCGAATGCCGGAGTTCTGATCGAAGTAAATCAGGAAACAACCGTTACGCACTGGAATGTCTCCCGGGATGAGGATCGCCCTTTCCAATCAGGATGACACGATTTAACATTTTTATTTTAATATAACCGAATTTCCAAAGGAAGAGAGGAATAATCAGAAAAAGCCGTTGAACGCAAGTTGATCGAAGTTTGCCAATTTCTGATATAATTACATATAAAGTGGGTACAGATATTAACCCTCGAAAATCTCGCCTTTCAGGTTCAAAAAATGCGAAAATGGTTCTTCTGCTTGGCTAGTCTCCTTCCCTTCCTATTGGCCTGCGCTCCGATCTCCCAACAATCGTTAAAGGATGTGGACTCAGCGATCTCTTTCCAGGTATTACTCAAGGATCCGGAAAAGTACAAAGGAAAGTTGGTGCTTCTGGGCGGACAGATTATGGCTACCAGCATCGAGCAAGGCGAAACTTGGGTGGAAGTGCTGCAGCATCCCCTGGACTGGCGACAATATCCCGAAGACCCGGATGTTTCCTACGGGCGATTTTTGCTCCACTTTAAAGACCTTCGTGATCCGGCCGTCTATACCAAGGGCCGGAAGATCACGGCTCTTGGCGAAGTAGAAGGCCAGAGGGTTTTGCCTCTCCAGAAGATTGATTATACCTACCCGGTACTAATTCCCCGGGAATCTTACCTTTGGAAATCGGAAGCCGAGGGTGGACCATTCTTGCAATTCGGGGTGGGCGTGGGGGTTAGCAGATGAAGGGATGGGGCTATTTAGCGGTCCTTTTTCTCGCTGCAGGTTTAATGGGGGCCTGCGTCCCTTTCTCCAAGGAAATCTTGCGCCAGGTTGACCCCACCCTGAATTTTGCCGAGATCCAAAAAGATCCACAGCTCTACGTAGGAAAGGTCGTTTTATGGGGTGGGATGATTGTGGGGATCGAGAACCAAAAGGATGAAACCCTCCTCAGAGTCATGCGGACCAAACTGGATTATGAGAAAAGACCCACGAACCTGGATCGTTCTGGGGGACGCTTTATGGTTCGTTATACCGGTTTTCTGGACCCGGCTATTTACCAAGAAGGGCGAGAAATTACCGTCGTCGGCGAGGTTGCTGGAAAAGAGATCTTTCCCCTCGGGGGGATCATGTACGCCTACCCAGTGATTTTGGCCAAGGAAATCCGCCTCTGGGCAAAACGGCTGGAAGTTCCGTACGACTCCCCTCCCTGGTTCTGGGCCCCCTACCCTCCTTACTGGTGGTATCGATATCCTTACTGAGGGTATCTTACTACTGGTAGCTATTCACGCTTCGTAAGCAAGGATACGGATCAACCCAATCGTGGCGCCGGTATTATCGGTGGTTGTGGTATCGCTGACAGAGATCACTTTCTTCACCCCGTTCTGCGCGATAAACCGATTCACCTCCTCATCCAAGGCTGCCAATTCCTTCATGGTTTGGAAAATCTTCAGCTCATTGGTGAAGGTTTTTACTTTGATTTTTCTCTTCTCGGCCATCTGTAACCTCCTCTCCCTTTCCCCCCACCCCATCGCTTTCCCAGCGGGATAACGACAAGGGGGAGCGGTCTAAGGTTTGAAAGCTTCAACTAACCCATCCATGTGTTCCCCTGATTGAAGGAGTCGGATGCGGATGAAACCTGCTTTGGTCAGGCAATCCTTAATATCCCCATACGTATAGGTAATGCCGCCGGTGGTGCTCACGAGCATATTCACGGCGAAGAGGGCGCCATCCTTTGGGCGGGTCCGGTCAGATGCCATGACGTGATCCCGGATAACGATTCGGCCTCCAGGGACCAGAGCCCGGAAAACCTTTAAGTAGAGGTTCAGGTTTTGTTCTGGGCTATTCTGGTGGATGATGGCCGAAAGAAAAGCCAGGTCATGTCCGGGTGGGAACTCATCTCGATAGAAATCACCGGGGGTCAAATTTACCCGGCTTAAAACACCTGCCTTACTCAATCGCTCCCGGGCCATCTCAATAACCGCAGGCCGGTCAAATAGAGTACACCTCATTTCGGGCACCGCCTGGAGAAAAGCCAGCGCATAAACTCCCGAACCCCCGCCCACGTCCAGCATTGTCCGGGATGTCCCGGGGTTAACGGCGGCCACAATCCGGGGAGCTAATGGGGCAGCGATCACATGCATGGCCCCGATGAAGGCCCGAAGTTCGTCAGCGTCCTGAGACGAGCGGGTAGATTTTTCCTGAACTCGTAAGCCCTTAACGATGCTTGTTAATCCCGACCATCTTTCCCAGACGTGGGCCATGTGCAGAATCATGGGCAAGATTGAATTGGAAGCTTCAGCGGAAAGAAAAGGCGAAATTGACGGAGGGCAATGATATTTCCCCGCTTGCTTGACCAGGAGGCCCATGGCCGACAGAGCATCCAGGAGGATGGTTACGGCACGGAGGTCAGCGCCGATCATGGCGGCGATTTCCTCCGGGGAAAGAGGGGCAGGGGAAAGAAGGGTAAAAAGGTTTAGCTCGGCCCCGGTAAGCAAGATACGGCACTCCATAAAGTTGCGGGCCAAACCCAAGATCGTCTCTGGACTAAAGGTATTCATAACACT
>CAYQWO010000001.1:48308-51439 GCA_964421095.1 uncultured Syntrophaceae bacterium | reverse complement strand
GGAGGGTAACTAAAAGAATTCTAACATAATTTCTTCTCCTAAAATGAATTTTTTTAACAATTCAGATTAGGGCGGGTTACCTCGAGGCATATTCCCCCCGATAAACGCAGAACCCCATCTTCTGCATTTAGGATCGTGCCATCTGCGTTTACTCTGTTAGATCATAAACATCCCACAGGGTGAATCTACGTCCCAAAAGGAAATGCTTACACTTTCAACCTGATTCGGTAAGGAAGAATTTTTGGGGATCGAAAAGGCGGAGAAGGGCCAACTCTTCAGCAGTCGGAAGGCCGATGGTTCTTACATCGGGAGAAATCTTCAGGTCCCAGCCGCATTGGGCCTTGATCGAGCGGATCGTATCCTCAGGGGTGGACTTTCCATCCTGGATGACACCCGTCAGAGAGAATTCCTTTTGCTTATCCATTTTTTCAAAAAGTCCAAGGGTGGAAACCAGCGTTCTTACCCGATGCCCGGGGGCTGTAATATACGGAACCTGAGCCACAAAGCGGAGAGGAGAATGGGGAACAACGACCAGAACCTCAGAAGCACCAGAGGCTACGTCATTGGCGCCTCCCGAGCCGGTTATGAAAAGATTTGGAGGGACGACCGTGGAATTTAGATTCCCGAAACGGTCCACCTGCGCAGCACTCAGAGCCCCGAGACAACACTGGGTCTCACCCGACATAAGGAGACCCAAAACTTCGGGAATATCCGTAAGCATTTTGCAAGTAGGGATGTTGGATAAGTTGAAGATAAAGGGATCGGCCGGGCGGGGAAGGTACCCGAAAAGACCGATTTCAGCCATGACCTCAATTTCATATCCTTCTTGTCGCAAAAGATATGTAGCCAGCCAGGCTGCCAGGTTGGAAGCTCCAATCCCGGCCAGAAGGGTACGGTACTTTTTTTGTTTCACCCGCGAGATGATTTCTCGCGTGGCAGCGATGACCATTCGTTCCATGGCATTGGCCGATTCATCTTCCCGCATTTGGGGACGAATGGCTTCCAGCTCGTCCCGCCAGGAATCTGGATGGGATTTTTCTTTCAAGGTCGTCACTCGCGGCTCACCGAGTCTTTTCAAGTAGGCCGGATGGTCTGAACAGGACAAGACCCATTGGTCCATCCAAGCTTCTAAAGTTTCGCTTCTCTTACACGCCTTTCGCAGTTCAGAGATGAAGGGGTTATCCACTGCATACCCTTCGATTCCAGCGATCCCATGAGCATTGCAGCCGCTCGGATGCCCGCCGCCAGGCACTTCAGAGACACTCAGGACCCGATAACCTGGCAAGCGAACGTAACCGGAATGAGCGCGGAGAAAATCGGTGGAAACTATTTTTTCCACGGTGACGATCACTCCCTGCTTGCTGGCCAGGGCCCCGTAAAGGTTCTCCGCGTAAGGGGGGGCGAAAAGAGTATTCCCCTGAGGATCAGCAGCCAGGCCGTGATAAAAAGAGAGGTCAGGGTTTAGGCTGCCCAGCAGGCCGATGGGCCCGCTTTTGGCGAATGGATCTTCCAGGACGAGAAAATCCTCTCGGTTGTCCAATTCCATATTACTGCCCAGGAGGGAACGAGTGGGCAGGAAACCCAAGCCCATGGCCCCGGCCTTAAGACGCAGGACCAGGGAGAGTAATGACCAGTGCTCCACTCTTATCTTTCCTTCGCGCAGAGCCTTCTGGAAGATGGGATTCGGACCGGGAGAAGGGTAAGTATCGCCCATGAAGGTAGTGATCACCTTTTGCAGCAAACCGGCGTGGACCAACAAAGAATAGAGTGTCGTCAATCCCAGAGCCACGAGGGTGAATCGGGGGTCTTTGCCCCGGAAGAGACGAGTCATTTCGTAAATGATGGCGTTGGGTGGGGTGGAGGCTACGCCCAGATGGAGGGTCAGGCCAGGCTGGACATACTTCCGCAAAGCCTGGCCTAAAGGCATGACTTTACTCTGCCCCTCCGAAGGCCTGAGGGGTATGAGGTCCTGAAGAATTCTCTGGAAAGCATCTTCCATGGTTGAAAATTAGAGGATGGCGGAAAGGATGTCAAGCGATAAAAAACACCTTACGGGTTTCAGGGTGCAGGTTTGGGGTTTAAACAGGAAACTCGAAATTCAATTCCCAGGTCCTGGGCAGCTTTGACATCTTTCCTCTGATTCTGGTAATCTCCTTGAATATGAATTCATTCACCGATAAAGACCAACAAATAGGGAGGGTGTGCTTCCATGAAAATGGCTGTATACCATGGGATCCGGGATCTCCGGGTAGAGGAGGTCAAAGAACCAAAGCTGGGGCCAAAGGAAGTAAAAATCAAGGTTAAATACTGCGGTATTTGTGGCTCGGATCTCCACGAGTATTTGCATGGTCTTTTTCCCCAGAGTCCTTTTGGCCATGAAGCCTGCGGCGAAATCGTCGAGGTGGGCCAAGAAGTCAAGGGCTTTCAGGCCAGAGAGCGGGTGATTGCTTTTGAAAAGGGGGCTTACGCTGAATACCTGGTGTGCCCCCAGGAACGGTTAATCAAGATTCCCCAGGACATGAGCTGGGAAAGAGCTGCCGTGGTGGAACCGCTCGCCGGCGCGGCCTATGCCATTGAACGCGCAGGCATTACGGCGAGCGATACAGTGCTCATCGCCGGGGCCGGACCGGTAGGTCTCATGATCTTGCTTGGCCTCAAAGCGATGGGTGTAAGAAGGATTTTCGTGACGGAGGTCTCCGAAAAAAGAAAAAGAAAGGCCGAAGAATTGGGCGCCAGCGGAGTCTTGAATCCATCGGAGGTCAAAATCCCGGGCCGGGTCAAAGAGCTCACGGCTGGCCAGGGAGTGGATGTGGCCGTCGAAGCGGTGGGCATCGAGGCCACCCTGAAAGACTGCCTCGCTTCCGTACGGCACCGGGGGAAAGTTCTTGTTCAAGGAATCTTTACGGAGCGAATACCGATGCACATGCTCGGGTTCGTGACCCGAGAGACCACCATGATCGGCGCGAACTCTATCAATCCTTCCCTGGCCCTGAGCTGGATTGAGTCCAAAGGGGTCAAGCCCGAGGCGATTATTACAAAAATCATCCCCCTCGAACAAATAACTACTTCAGGGTTCGAGGTTCTAATCCGAAAAACAAAGGAGGAGATTAAAATCCTCGTCGAGCCATGAA
>CAYQWO010000001.1:28856-48208 GCA_964421095.1 uncultured Syntrophaceae bacterium | reverse complement strand
AAAAGGATCAATCCCCTCGACGTGGCGATGAAACAGGTGGACATCGCCGCGGCGCGTTTGAAATTGGACCCCGGGCTTTGTGCAAAGATCAAATATACGCAGCGTGAATTGACCGTCCATTTTCCTGTCAAAATGGACGACGGGAGTATTAGAGTTTTTACCGGGTACCGGGTCCAACATAATATGACCCGGGGGCCCGGAAAGGGAGGGATTCGTTATCATCCTGAGGTAAACCTGGATGAGGTGAAAGCCCTAGCCATGTGGATGACCTGGAAGGCTTCCGTGGTCAATATTCCTTTTGGGGGGGCAAAAGGAGGAGTCCAGTGCAACCCCAAAGAAATGTCCGCGAAGGAGCTGGAGAACATGACCCGGCGATTCACCTGGGAAATCGCCATGATGATTGGGCCCGATCGAGATATCCCGGCCCCTGATGTGTACACCAACCCTCAGGTCATGGCCTGGATCATGGATACCTATAGCATCTTGAAAGGGTATTCTGTTCCGGGGGTCGTAACGGGAAAACCACTGGAACTGGGGGGATCATTGGGACGCTATGAGGCAACCGGGAGGGGAGTTTTCATAACAGCCCAAGAAGCGGCTGCTCATCTGAACATTCCCATCAAGGGTGCTCGGGTTGTCGTCCAGGGCTGCGGAAATGTAGGCGGGATCGCCGCCCAGTATTTTGAGAACGCCGGAGCGAAGGTGGTCGCGATCAGCGACTCGAAGGGTGGGGTCTATAATAAGAAAGGGTTAAATATCTCATCCTTGTTGGAATGTAAAACAAAATATTACTGCTTGATCTCGCCGGGGACCAAGCAAGGAGACAGCATTACCAATGAGGAACTCTTAGAACTCGATTGCGACATCCTTGTTCCCTGCGCTCTGGAAAATCAGATCACCCAAAAAAATGCGGCCAAGATAAAGGCCAAAATTATCGCGGAAGGAGCCAATGGACCCACCACTCCGGAAGCGGATGAGATTTTCCATGATCGGGGAATTTTTGTCGTCCCGGATATCCTGGCCAACGCTGGCGGCGTGACTGTATCCTACTTTGAATGGGTGCAGAACCTTCAGGAACTGCTCTGGAGCGAGGAGGAGATTTCTGAGCGTTTAGCTCGCATCTTAAAGAAGAGTTTTGCCGAGGTTCTAAACCTCTCCCAGAAAGAAAAAGTGGATATGCGCACGGCCGCCCTGATGCTGGGAATCGGCCGGGTGGCCGAGGCAACCCGCCTGCGCGGAATCTACCCGTAATTTCAGCTGGGCAAGGTCCTGTTTCCTTCCATAGCCAAATCATTCAACTCGCCTGGCGAGGACGAGGCGGCAGGGATGCGCCCTTGGTCCCGGGAAAGTATCCGGAGAATACGATGTTGTATCCCCCGGGCGGATTGGTCTGGAATTTCCCTATGCCACCGTAGATTGGACGCCCACCCTGTTCATTACGGGAAAAGATGCGGGTAAGGCAACTCTAAAACTGAAGGAGGGCGCGGATGTGGATCGCAAGACAAGTTAAGCCCCCTCACCCTTCCCCTCTCCCCCGCAAACGGGGGAGAGGGCGGGGGTGAGGGGGAAGGATAAAAAAGGAAATTCCTACACAATGAACTTAATTTATTAGAACGTAAAGCCCCCCGTCCTGTTGCACCCGGTTCATTCTGACCAGTCGGTCCAAATGTTTGGCCATCATGAATTTTTCGTAGGCTGTTAGGTCCCATGGGCCCGCGGATATGGTTTTTTCCCCGTAGATAATTCCCTCCTGCACGACCTGATCCAAAGTTTTTGGTCCCACCCTCAAAAAATCGACAAGTTTCTCTTCCCGCAGAAAAATAATTCCCAAATACTGGTCAATATTCGCCGGGTCTCCCCCAAAGATGCCCCTACCATGCGAGGTGAGATAGGTTTCTACCTCGAAGGTCTTCAATCGTTCTAAAGAGCGAATGGTCTCCTCTATGTCCGAACCCCGATCCGCATAATAAGGTCCGGCTTTGGTCAGGTCCAGATCCGCAGTGCACATCACTTTCTCCTGGCGAAAATAAAAAGCGCAGTGGCCCCGGGTATGCCCGGGGGTGTGGATAATCTCCATGGTAGCCTTGCCCAGATCCATGACCATCCCATCTTTTAAAAACGTATCCACCATTCGCGCCTGGTAGTGGCAATCCTCTTTTAGAAAACTGCGCCATTTCTCCTTGTCTTCTTCCGTCATGTCGCCGTAACAATCGATCAAGGATTCGATGTCCTCGAAGAAAGGGGCATCCAGGGGATGGGCACAAAATTGGGATTCCGGAAAAAGGTAATTAAAGACGAGGTGGTCCTCATGGGCATGGGAGTTGATCAGGAAATCCACCGGCCCCTGGTCTTTGAAGGCCTGCAATTTATCCCTGTCGCTGGCGGCATCGATCACCACCCTCACTCGGTCATCCACCAGGATCGAGTGGCAGAAGGGATACCGGCCCCCTTTGATCAATTTGACTGGTCCTTTTTCAAAATCAAACAAGGCTCAAACCTCTTTATTCATCAGCGGAATGGAAGTTAGCCCCAAAAATAGAATAGGGGCCCCACCCCATCTCGGGGGGTGCCCCTTCTTGCCTTCGCTTGAACCCTCCCCCGCGCCGCGCGGGGTGGAACCCCTGTTCTACATGATCATTCCACCATCGCAATGGATAAGCTGGCCAGTGATAAAAGAGCTTTCATCCGAGGCCAGGAAAAGGGCCAGGTGGGCCACATCCCGCGGCTGGCCTTTGCGGTTGAGGGGGACGATAAAGGCCAGGCTCTTTTCCATACGTTCCACAATGGCTGGAGGCATGGATTTGATCATGTCTGTCCAGATCATTCCTGGGGCGATAACATTGACGTTGATCCCTTTGGGCGCCAGCTCTTTGGCCGCCGTTTTGGTCATGCCGATCACTCCGGCCTTGGTGGCCGAATAATTCAGCTGTCCGGGGTTCCCCCTCCAGCTCGTCGAGGAAATGTTGATGATTTTTCCATACCCCTTTTCCCGCATCACTCGGCCCGCACACTGGGTACAGAGAAACACCCCCTTAAGATTTACCTCAATTACCTGGTCCCATTGCTCATCGGTCATCTTATGGAGCATAGCATCGCGGATAATTCCGGCGTTGTTTACCAGAATGTCCACTGTCCCAAATTCTTTTACAGCCGTGTCCACCATTTTTTGCGCCACCGGCCGCGAAGCAACGCTGCCGATTACAGATACGGCCTGGCCGCCTTGGCTTCTGATCGTCTCCACGGTGCGGTTGACATCAGCCTCGTTCACGTCATTGACCACCAGCTTGGCTCCTTCCTCGGCAAAACGCAGAGCAATGCCTTCCCCGATTCCTCGTCCCGCTCCGGTTACGATGGCCACTTTGTCTTTGAGTCTCATTTTCACTGTCCTCCTTTGATTGATCCCCTACATGGGGGAGTTAAAATTGAAAACAGAATCGAGAAGTCAGATTTCCATCTAAATTGTCCCCACAGCGCGGCGGAAACGATAATACTGGTAGAGGATGCCAGCTGCTTTGGCCGCTCGTTCCGGGCTACGGAATTGAGCCAGCGCCAAATCTGACAGGCCGCTGCCTTTTCCCCTTTCAACGTTGGGACCCACCGCGAAAACAGGTTTTTGGTATTTATCCACCAGTTCGCAAACTCGCTGATAAATCTGGACCCTGGCGGCGGAGACTTGTTGCGAAATATTTTCGAGCTTTTCAGGGGGAAGGATGCTATCGGCCTTTTTCTTAACATCAGGGATAATCATGGCCAAAGGGCCGGCGTCTCCACTCAGGGAGATTACCCCATCCACCTTGTCCCAGGAAATTAGGAGCTCCAGGCATTTTATGTAGGATTCTGTGCCGATTGTCGCGACCATATCGACCGGGTTTCCCCGGCTCCAATAAGACGGGAGCAAACGATCCAGGGCACGGATCATTGAATCATCCAGAGGAGGTACTTCCAGCTCAAGCTCATTGCAGGCATCGGCGGTAATGACCCCCCATCCTCCCCCCCGGGTTAGAATTCCGACTCGATTTCCCCGGGGGAGGGGAAGAGAAGAGAAGGCCGCGCCCCACTCCAACATTTCCTCTGTCGTTGAGGCCCATAAAATCCCGGCCTGCCTGAAGGCTGCCTCGTATATTTCCTTCGCCCCAGCCATCGCCCCGCTGTGGGATTTAGCAGCCCGGGACCCAGCCAGGGTTTTTCCCCCTTTGAAGGCGATGACGGGTTTATGGGGCGTAATCTTCCGGGCGGTCTCAAAAAATTTTCTCCCATCATCCAGACCTTCGATGTAAAACAGGATGACCTGAGTCTGCGGGTCTTGGCCAAAGAAAGCTAAGTAATCCTCTGCCCGAAGATCCCCCTCGTTTCCGCTGCTGACGAATTTGCTGAAGCCCACCGCAAATTTTTCCCCCAAACCCAGCATTTGCGTGCCGATGTTTCCGCTTTGAGAGACCAGGGAAACGCTGCCTTTTTTGGGTCTCACCGGAGGCATCAAGGCGGTCAGGCTGGCCGAAGCGCTGAAGATTCCCATGGTATTCGGCCCCACCAAGCGCAGGCCAGCTGCCCGGGCCGATTCGGTAAGTTCTTTTTCCAGCTGGGCGCCATCTTCGCCGGTCTCGCTGAAATCCGAAGTGATCACCACGGCCATGCGGATTCCCTTGCGAATACAATCCTGCACAGCCTCCCTGGTCAGATGAGCCGGAATGGCGATAATGGCCAAATCCACTGGATCGGGAATCTGGGTGACTCGGCCATAGACCTTATGCCCCAGAATGGTTTCCTCCTTGGGGTTCACCGGGTAAACCCTTCCCTGGTAACCCCCCAGGAGAATATTGAGAAAAACAATGGCTCCCCACTTGGTGATGTTATTCGAGGCCCCGATGAGGGCGATGGATTTAGGAGTAAAGAGAAGATCAAAATTGGTTCCGGAAACTCTTTCCATTTTTGCCCCTTTTTGCAAATCCCGCTTTATATTCCTTGGCCTTCCGCCCTTCCTCCTGCGTCTTATATTTGATCAAGATCGATTGAATTGTCAAGTATTTCGCCCAAACTTTTTGCAAAAGAAACACCCACCATAGATCTCACCGGCCCTTGTCAACATTCAGAAAATGGGATAAGCTTTGTTTTTGTTCTTTTCTATTGACAGGAGGGATAAGAAATGATATGAGTAAGTGGTTACTTATTTTTTCCAGTACCGAAAGGGGAAGGACATGAAAAGACGGATGTCCGCCGGAGGTCGCCGGGAACAGATTCTGAACGGCGCTATGCGGCTTTTTGCGCAGAAAGGCTTCCGCGGAACTACCACCCGGGAGATTGCCCAGCGCTTGGGCATTAGCGAGGCGCTGATGTTTAAGTATTTTCCCAGTAAGGAAGCTCTTTACCGGGCAATCATCCAGAAAAGGACGGATGGTTCCGAAGAAATGCTTTTCCCCAAGGAAGCCATCCAGGCCAAGGATGATCGGCAGGTATTCCGGTCGATCGCCTCTTATTTGATCCGGAGAAACACCGAAGACCCCACTTTTTTGAGGCTGCTCCTGTACAGCGCGTTGGAGCGCCATGGCCTTTCCAATATTTTTTTTGAAAATCATGCTATGGAAAGAATCAGGCTCCTCTCCGAATATATTCGCCAGCGGATCAAAGAAAAGGCTTTTAAAAAGGTCCCCCCCATGCTGGCCGCCCGGGCTTTCATAGGAATGGTCATCCATTATGTTCAGGCCCAAGAGATATATGGGATGAAAAATTCATTCCGTTTCTCCCAGAAAAAAGTGGTGTCCACATTCGTGGACGCCTTTTTGAATGGTTTGAAGGGAAGCGTGTAGGGAAATGAACCAGGAGAAAGAAAACCGGCCGAATAAAGCTCGGAGAAAGACCTTTTTGGTATTATTGGCCGTAGCCGCCCTTGGGGTGGGAATCTTTTTTGGCCTGCAATGGTTGATTTTTCGGTGGCATTACGTCTCCACCGACGACGCCCAAGTGAAGGCAAATTTGATCAATCTCAGCGCCAAGGTTCCGGGAAGGATTTCCAAGCTCCTGGTGGAGGAGGGGGATTCTGTTCAACGGGGGCAGGTTCTCGTAGAGCTGGAAAAAGAAGACCACGCCGCCGCCCGCGACCAAGCTCGCGCCACCCTGGAAACCGCCAAACATGAGCTGGCCAAAGCCATAATCCAGCTTTCTTTGACCCGAGAGCGAGTCCTGGAAGGGATTGGAGTGGCCCAGGCTTCTTTGAGGGAGGCCAGGGAGGGCCTTAAATTCGCCCAGGATGACGCCGCCCTGCAAACAGATCGGGTGAATAAGGAAATCGATCGGGCCCGGGCCAGTTACCAGGCGGCGCGCGCCAGATTAGTCGAAGCCAAAGCCACCATGGACAACGCTCAAAAGGAATTCACCCGGCTTCAGGAACTCTTCCGGCAAAAATACGTGGCGGAAAATGCCCGGGATGCCGCGGAAACAGCCTGGCAAGTGGCTGAAAGCAAGTACCAGTCGGCCCTGGAAAATGAACGGGAGGCCCTCTCTCAGCTTGAACTGGCCGAAGCCAACCAGCGTTCGATCGCCTTGAAGCAACAGAATATCCTCATCTCGGAACAGGTTTTGCGCAGGTCCCAACACAACCTGAACCTGGCGGAGGAAGAAAAAAAGCAGATCATCCTGCAGGAAAAAAATATCGAGCTGCTGAAGGCCAAAGTTCAGGAGGCGGAAGCAGCTTTTCAGCTGGCGGAGATCCGTTTTCAGGAGACCACGATTTTCAGCCCCATCCGCGGGGTGATTTCCAAGCGGCTGGCCGATCGAGGCCAGATGGTCCAGACAGGCCAGCCGATTCTTATAGTAAATGATCCGGGAGACAAGTGGGTCGTGGCGAACGTGGAAGAGACGAAAGTGCGCCGGGTACGGCCGGAAGCCAAAGCAAAAATTGAAGTCGACGCTTTCCCGGGTCAAACCTTTGAAGGCCGGGTGGAATTTATCGGCGCGGCTGCCATATCGGAGTTTGCCCTGCTGCCGACGGAGAACCCATCGGGAAATTTCATAAAGATCACGCACCGGCTCCCGGTACGAATTTCTGTAAAAGACCCGGAGAACCGGCTTAAACCGGGGATGATGGTGGTCGTGGCCATCGAGGCCAGTCGGGGAAAGGAAGGGCTCCAGGAGTCCAGGATTGGCGGGGTCAAATGAGATACCTAAGAAGGTAAAAGTTTCAGCCCATTCTCCCCTTGAATTCTTGAACCCTGGAATGTATTTTGTAAATTTTTGAGAAAGAACTGCATTGGAAAGCTTCACGCCAGAAGGCAAAGATCATAAATGGGGCGTCCTCGTAGTCGTCATCATTGGCAGTTTCATGGCGATCTTAGATAATAATATCGTCAACGTTGCGCTACCCAAAATCATGGCGAATTTCGGGGCTTCCGTCGAACAAATCGAGTGGGTGGTGACCGGCTACATGATTGCCTTCGCCATCTCCATGCCGGTGACCACCTGGCTGCGCGAAGTTTTTGGCCTGAAAAAGGTTTTTATCGCCAGCTTGGCAATTTTCTGCTTCGGGTCAGCTCTCTGCGGAATGGCCTGGGATAAAGACTCCCTGATTGCTTTTCGGGTTATTCAGGCCTTGGGGGGAGGGGCGTTGATGCCCACAGGCTTGACACTGGTCTCGGAAGCTTTCCCCCCTCAAGAGCGGGGGATGGCCATGGGGGTATGGTCCATTGGGGCCATGGTAGCCCCTGCGATCGGACCATTCCTGGGCGGGTATCTGGTGGACGAAGTCAGCTGGCGGTCCATTTTCTACATCAACCTGCCAGTGGGAGCCGTGGCCATACTCGCGGCGCTTTTGATTCTTACCAGGAGCAAAGCACCCGGCGCGGTGCGAAGGTTTGACTTCATCGGTTTCATCAGCTTCTCGGCTTTTCTGGCTCCCCTTCTGATCGCCCTGGCTCAGGGTCAGCGGGAGGGCTGGGATTCTGACTACATTCTCTCCTGTTTCGGCTTCAGCCTGCTGGGATTTGTGGCCTTCATTACCTCCAGCTTCCTGCGGAAAGACCCGCTCATTGACTTGCGTCTTTTTGCCATTCACAATTTCCTGATGGCCAACATCATCAACTTTGTCCGGGCTGTGGCTATCTTTGGCTCCATGTTCCTTCTCCCTCTTTTTCTGCAAAACCTCCTGGACTATACGGCCCTGCGCACGGGGATCATCCTGGCACCCACAGCCATCAGCGTGGCCATCGTCTCGCCTTTCTCCGGGCTCATATCTGACCGGATTGGCCCGCGGGTCCCCTTATTCTGCGGAACTGTGCTGATGGCCTACTCTCTCTACCTGTACAAAGACCTTTCCCTCAACTCGGATTATTGGTTCCTGTTCTGGCCCCAGGTCATGCGGGGGGCAGGGCTGGGGCTGATCAATGCCCCTCTCATGAGCGCCGCCATCAATGCTGTGCGCCGGGAGCAGACCAACATTGCCTCGAGCCTCTTGACGGTCATCATGCAAGTTGGGGGAGCCTTCGGAGTCGCCCTCTTAGGAGCCACCTTGGAGCGCCGGCAGTACTTTCATTACGCCCATTACCTGCAGCAGATCAACGATGCCTTCTCTCCTGCTGTCTATCGGGCCCAATGGGCCATGCAGCAACTGCTCCTGAAGGCCGGATATTCTCCGGCTGAAGTCTTGGTCAAAGGAAAAAATCTAATGGGCCTGTGGGTTCAACGCCAGGCTGCGGTTGGAGCGTTCGATGACGCTTTTATCTTGTCGGCCCTGATCATCGCTCTCGGCATCGTCCCGGCCTTGCTGATCCGGAATGTGGGCCACCCCGCCCGAGGCAAGCGAATCGGTGTGGCCTCAGAGTGAAGGATGCAGAGGATTGTGAATCCATTTGATAATGAGACTCCTTGAATAAAATTCAAACGGAAAGGGGATTACGGGAATGACCTATCCATGGCGAAGGGGGGTTTTATGCAAATGCCTGGGATTGATGATTCTTTTTCTTCTGGCCTGTCCGGCTGCGGCTGAAGAGGAACTGCTGCCCCCGCCGGGAAAACCGCTGAATCTGGAACAATGCCTGGCCATCGCTCTGAAATACCACCCTGCTTTGCAGGCTAGCCTATCCAGCATCGAAGCATTAAAGGCCAAGGTGGAGCAATCCTTGGCCGCCTATTATCCTCAGGTAAACTTCAACGCGGCCTATAATGCGAACACTTTCAATTTTATAGCCGTTCCCGGTGTAGCCGTGCGACCGCCCACATACAACTGGACATTTTTGGATATTTTTTCTATGGGACCCGCGCTCACCCAGACCATTTACGACTTTGGCCGCACTCGCAGTAACGTTAGAGTCAACCGGGAAAACACCCGGGCCAGCGAGCAGGATCTCGTCACCAACAAACAGACCGTGGTCCTGAACGTCAAGCAGGCGTACTTCGGCCTCATCCAGGCCCAGCGGATCGTCAAGGTTGCCGAAGATACGGTGAAACAGGTACAAGACCATCTGGATCAGGCCAAGGGATTTTACCAGGCCGGGACCCGCCCAAAGATCGACGTCACCAAGGCGGAGGTGGATTTGGCCAACGCCGAACTGGCCCTGATCCAGGCTCGCAATGGTCTCCAGGTAGCCCGGGTCACTTTGAACAATGCCATGGGTCTGCGCGAAAGTCTGAGCTTTCCCATCGAGGACACCCTGGATTTGAAAAAATTGGAAATCACTCTGCAAGAAATCCTGCAAGCTGCTTATGAACAGCGCCCGGAGCTTTTGCAGATAAAGGCCCGGCAGCTTAGCCAGGAAGCCACCATTAAGCTGGCTAAAGCAAGCTATTACCCCATCCTCTCAGGAAACGCCACCTATCTATTTCGGAGAGTCCATATCGACCTGGACATGGTCTGGGATGCGATGATAGGGGCCACATTGACTGTTCCTATTTTCAGCGGGTTCTCTTCTCCGAACCAGGTGGCCGAAGCCCGGGCCAACCTGAGAAACCTCAAAGCCCAGGAGGAAACTACGCGGCAGAATATCCGTCTGGAGAGTGAACAGGCATTTCTCAGCCTCAAAGAAGCAGAGGAAAGGGTTCGGGTAACTGAAAAAGCCCTGGTCCAGGCCAAGGAAAATTTCGACCTAGCCACCGGGCGCTATCAGGTAGGTGTCGGTTCCCCCCTGGAAGTAACCGACGCCGAAGTTTCCCTGGCCAATGCCCGGGTCAACAACATAACAGCGCTCGCCGCATATAAGATCGCGGAGGCCAGGATTGAAAAGGCTATGGGCCTTGTCCGATAAGGATAGTAATGGAGAAAGAGTTCGGAAGGCATAGCTCCTAAAAGAGCTTCGGCAAATCCGTCCGGAGAGAGGATTTATGAGTCGCATGAAGAAAACAATTTTGGTCCTGGTTATCTTGGGTATTGCCGCCCTGGGTGCAGTTCGTGCTGCCCAGGTCATCTCTAATAGAAAGAGCGTAGAGTCGAATCGGCAGGCCATGGGGCAGGCGCCTTTAATAGAAGTCGCCCCAGTGACTCAAGGCCTGATTGAGGAAAAAATGCTCCGCACCGGAGATATTGCCCCCTATGCGCAAGTGACCATTTATTCCAAAGTCCAGGGCTGGGTGGAGAAGATCAATGTCCGGGAAGGGGATCGAGTAAAAGCCGGACAAGTTTTGGTTACCCTGGATGCCCGCGAAGCCGAGGCGACGGTCGCCCAATCCAAGGCCAGCTTGGAGGCGGCGATCGCCCGTTGGAAACAGGTCAAAGCGACCTCGGAGGAGACTATACAATCCCAAATCCAGCAAGCCAAGGCGAACCTGGATCTGGCCGAGGCAGACCTGAATCGCGCCCGTGAACTTCACGAGAAGAATTTTATCTCCCGCCAACAACTTGACGAGGCCCGGACCAAGTTCAGCGTGGCCAAGGCAGCTTACGACCTTGCTCTGAACAACGTCCGCCAGAAGACCTGGGAGAATGATATCGCCCTGGCTCAGGCACAAGTTCAGCAGGCCAAGGCCACTCTGGACCTTAACCAGGCCCAGCTGGCTAATCTGATCATTCTGGCGCCCATGAATGGAAAGATAACCAAACGCTACGTCGACCCGGGGATTATGGTCAAAGACACGACCCCCATCCTGACCATGATGGACCTGGACGAGGTCAAAATGGTGGTGAATGTGATCGAGAAGGAGCTCGTTCGTTTGCAAAAAGGGCAAGAAGTCAAAGTAACGGTTACGGCCTTCCCCGACCGTATTTTCCAGGGGCGCATCGCCATCATAAACCCCGCTCTGGAGCTGCAATCCCGCACCGCGGAAATCCAGATCTCCATTCCCAACCCCGGATACATTTTGAACCCCGGGATGTTCGGGAGGGTGGAGGCCCTTCTCCGGTCTGATCTGAAAGCCACCCTGATTCCGATCCAGGCCTTGATTACAGACGAAGACAAGAATTTTGTCTACGCTCTGAAAGACGGGAAAGTCTATCGCCGCGCTGTGCAGAAGGGAATTTCAAAAGACACTGTCGTGGAAATCATCCGGGGTCTGAACCCCGGGGAGCAAGTAGTTACAGCCGGGCAAGAATTCCTGCGCGATGGAATACCGGTGCGCCTGGCGGCCAAATCCGAAAAAACCCGATAAGATTAAGGATCAAGAATATGAATCTTGCAAAATTTGCCCTGCGTAACCCGATCACCATTTTAATGGCGGTTTTGATGGCCATCATCCTGGGCACCGTCTCCTTTTCGAGGATGCCCGTGGACATGTTCCCGGAAATCACCTTTCCCTCCATTACCGTGGCCACTTTTTACAAGGGCGCGAACCCTCAGGACATCGAGCGGATGGTCACCTACCCGGTGGAAAAAGCCGTCTCCACCGTAAACGGGGTGAAGTACGTCCAGTCCATCTCCCGTCAGGGTGCCTCCCTGGTTACGATCTATTTCAACTGGGGAACCAACCTGGACAGCGCCCAGTCCGATGTGCTGCAAGTAGTCAATTTGGCCCGCGCCGATCTGCCCAAGGAAGTTGAAAATCCCATCATTCGGAAATTTGACGTCGCCCAGATCTCCGTCGTCTTCATTGCGCTCATGGGCGGGGGGCTCAACGAAGGTCAGCTCTATGACCTCGCCTATAACGTCGTCGAGCCGGAGATCGAGCACGTACCGAACGTCGCTTCCGCTCGGGTTGTCGGAGGAAAGATGCGCGAGATATTCGTTCACTTCGACCGGGAGCGCCTGCAAGCTTTCAACCTGTCTCCCGAGGATGTCATCCAGGCCGTTCAGCAGTCCAACCTGATTCTGCCCGCGGGGGGCATCAAAGCCGGACCTTATGATTACCGCCTTTCTACCGAGACGCAGTTCAGTCTGGTAAGGCCCATGGAGAATATCATCGTTTCCAACTTCCAGAAGCGGCCGGTCTACATCCGGGACATCGGAGAAGTGAAGGACTACTACCAGGATCAGACCAACCTCATCCGGGTAAACGGCCAGCCGGCCGTGGCCTTGGCCGTGCAGAAGACGTCCGGAACGAATACCATCCAGGTGGTGGACGAGGTCCGCAAGGTCCTGCCCAAGATTCAGAAGATGCTCCCCCCGGGGGTGGTGATGTTGGAACTCTTCGATCAATCCCTCTACATCCGGAACTCAGTCAAAAGCCTGCAGCACGAAGCGATCATGGGAGCGGTGCTGGCCGTCCTGGTGATCCTGATTTTCCTGCGCAACCTGCGCAGTACGATGATTGTCTCCCTTTCCATTCCCATCTCGATCGTATGTGCCTTTATCCTCCTCTACTTCAACGATCTTACTCTGAATACCTTTACCCTGGGGGGCCTGGCGCTGGGAGTCGGACGTTTAGTGGATGATGCCATCGTCGTGCTGGAGAACATTTACCGCCATCGCAGCGCCGGTGAATCCCCCTATGATGCGTCCATCAAGGGCTCGGGTGAAGTCGGCCTGGCCGTTCTGGCTTCTACAATCACCACGATCGTCGTCTTCCTGCCCGTGGTTTTCATCACCGGCATTGCCCGCCTCCTTTTCACACCGCTGGCCCTGACAGTGGCCTTTTCCCTGATTGCCTCTTACTTCGTCTCCCTGACGGTCATTCCGGTTCTTACCCGCAAGTACCTGCACCCGGAAAGTGAAGAGGTGTTGCCCCCTTCCCCCACTGCGCTGGACCGGTGGAAATGGCGGTTCAAAGAGCTATTCGAACGGGTCGACTCCGGTTATCAGTCCCTTTTGGCCTGGGCTCTCGCCCACCGCTGGACTGTCGTCATTGTTGTGTCCGCAGTTTTCCTGGGCAGCCTACCGCTTTATTTATTCATCGGCACTGAATTTTTCCCTTCCATGGACGAAAGCCAATTCCGCTTCATCGTCCAGATGCCTGTGGGCACGCGCCTGGAAGAGTCCGCACGGACGGCGGCCCGCATGGAAGAGGTCATCCGGCAGACCATCGGCCAGGAGACCACGGCGATCCAGGTAAATTTTGGAATTCCCACGGGATTGTCAGCGATCTGGTCTCAAAACACGGGCCCGCATAAGGGATGGATCCGGATTCGTCTAATTGACCCTGGAGAAAGAAAACTTTCTGCGGATGCCCTGATGGAAAAGCTCCGCCCAAAACTTTTGCAGGAATTTCCCGGTGTACGCATTTTCTTTGTCTCCGGAGGAATCGTACGCATGCTCATCTCCTTCGGGTATGAAAACCCGATCGATGTCGAGATCTTGGGCTATGATTTCAAAGCCGGGCAGAAGCTGGCGGAACAGGTGGAGGCGATCATCCGCCAGACACCCGGGGCCAAGGACGTCCGGATCAGCCGGGAGCCGGACTATCCCCAGCAAAACATCGTCATTGACCGGGAGCGGGCCTCCTTTCTGGGGCTGAGCGTGGCCCAGGTGGCTCGGGCCATCCAGACCTTCATCAACGGCTATCAGGCCTCCATCTTCTCTGACCCGCAGACCGGGAACCAATATTACATTACCGTGCGGGCCCACGGAGCCGACCGCACCTCCGTCAGTGACCTCGACCAGATCTTTCTCTTTAACCGCGAAGGACGGCCCATCTCTTTAGACAACATCGCGGCCATTTCCCGAGGCACCGGCCCCATCCAAATTGAGCGCAAATACCAGCAACGCATCATTCACGTTACGGCCAATACCTTCGGCCGGGACCTGGGCAGCGTGGCCGCGGACATCCAGGAGAAGCTTGACAAGCTCCCATTGCCACCCAATTTCAAGATCAACATGACCGGAGCCGTGGAAAGCCAGAGGGAATCTAAAATCCAGCTTGCGGGAGCTTTCACCCTGGCGATCGTGCTGGTCTATATGGTTCTGGCGTCTCAGTTTAAGTCTCTGGTCGACCCATTCATTATCATATTCTCCGTGCCTCTGGGACTGATTGGGGTACTTTGGGCGCTCTTCTTGACCGAAACCAATTTTTCGGTAACTTCCGGCATGGGTATCATCATGATGGCCGGAATCGTAGTCAGCAATGGAATTCTTCTGGTCGATTACACCAACCGCCTCCGCGGGCGAGGAATGGAGCTGGAGCAAGCCGTGATTCTCGGCGGTCGGACGAGGCTTCGGCCCATCCTCATGACCACCCTCTGCACCATCCTGGCTCTCATTCCCATGGCGATCGGCGTGGGCGAGGGGTCGGAGTCGAACCAACCCATGGCGATCGCCGTCATCGGTGGGCTCTCCGTATCTACGCTATTAACCCTGGTATTTATACCAACGCTATACACGATCTTTGAGAAGCGATTTAAGAGAGAAATCGCGCCGGAAGGAAACAACCGGACGTGAGAAAATTATCTTTCTGGATTATCTTGATCATTCTGATCACCGCGGCCGCTCTTGGCTATGCCTACTTTTTCAGGGGGAAGGAGGCTGGCGCAAAATACCGCACAGCCAGAGTAGAACGCGGCAGCCTTTCCAGCTTTGTCACGGCAAACGGTACAGTCAATCCGGTGATTACTGTGCTGGTGGGCTCCCAGGTTTCGGGTATGATCCAGAAGCTTTACGCCGATTACAATACCCCAGTAAAAGAAGGACAGCTGATCGCCCAGATCGACCCGGCCTTATTCCAGGCTCAGGTGGCCCAGGCTAAAGCCAAATTGGAAAACGCCAAGGCCACATTCATGAATGCCCAGGCGGACATTGCTACGGCACGCTCCAATGTAGAAGCGAGTAGGGCCAATGTTCTGAAAGCCAAAGTCTCCCTGGATGATGCCAAGCGTAACTTAGGCCGCTCTTTGGAGCTATATGGCCGCAACTTGATCGCCACCAGCGACCGCGATGCGGCCCAGACCGCCTACGATTCAGCTGTCGCTTTGCTCGAAGCTGCGCAAGCGCAGGAGAAAGCCAGCGAGGCCGGGCTGGATTCCGCCAAAGCCCGCCTAGAATCGGCTCGTGCGGGTATCAAACAAGCCGAAGCTGAGCTGGAGTTGGCCCAGGTAAACCTGGATCATACGAGGATCATTGCGCCGGTGACTGGGATCGTCATCTCCCGTAACGTGGATGTTGGCCAGACCGTGGCCGCCAGTCTGCAAGCGCCTACGCTTTTTACCATCGCCCAGGACTTGACCGAGATGCAGGTGGATACCAACGTCAGCGAGGCGGACATTGGCAGGGTGGCCGTGGGGCAAGAAACGAATTTCACGGTTGACGCCTTTCCGCAGATCACCTTCAAAGGAAAGGTAACTGAAATTCGCAACGCGCCAATGACCATTCAGAATGTGGTGACCTACGATGTAGTCGTACAGGTAAAGAATCCGGACTTGAAACTTCGACCCGGGATGACCGCCAACGTTTCCATTCTGGTAGCCCATAGGGAAAACGTCCTCAGCATCCCCAATGCCGCCCTACGTTTCCGTCCGGATTTCGCCAGAAAAGAAGCCAGTGGCTTGCAAAAGCGCGCAGAACCGAAGCCAGTTCCGGCATCCGCCTCTGCTGCTTCCGAGCAAATCCTCGAAAGGCTAAAGGCCGAGCTTAAGCTCTCTCAGGACCAGCAGGCGAAGGTCTCCCGAATCCTTGGGGAGGCCCAGAAGGAGAGGCAAATGTCTCAGAAGTTAAGCCCGGAGAAAGCGCAGGATAAATCCAAAGAGACCTGGGCCGCTACCCGTGCGAAAATTTTTTCAGTGCTCAACGAAGAGCAGAAGAAAAAGTATGATCAGATGCTGCGGCGAACTGAGGCGAGCAAGGAGTCAGCCCCCGTGTATAAGGTATGGACTCCGGTACCCCATGGAAGGCCGGTGCCGGTCGAGATTACCGCGGGAATATCGGACGGGAACTTCACAGAGGTTTTATCGGGCCCTCTGAAGGAGGGCCAAGAAATCATCCTTGAGGCCATCGGCGGAAATGAAAAAAGTGGAACTGCTTCCTCCCAGTCAACGCCGCCTACGATGAAAGGATTCCGGTAAGATACAGCGTTCAAGGGGTCAAGGGTCCTAGGGGTCGAGTGAAGATTAATCATAATCAAACCCTTGAATCCTTGAACCCTCGGATCCTCTTATGAATGAATTGATCCGTGTAGAGCATCTCGTCAAGACTTATTTCCTGGGAGAAGTACAGGTTCCGGCTTTGAAAGGGTTGGACTTGACCGTGCAGGCGGGCGAGTTCGTGGCTATTATGGGAGCCTCCGGCTCAGGAAAGTCGACCTTTATGAACATCGTCGGTTGCCTGGATAGGCCAACTCAGGGCCGTTACTATCTAGAAGGAAGGGACGTTTCTGACCTGAGCCGCGATGAGCTGGCCCGAATTCGCAATAAGAAAATCGGATTTGTTTTTCAGACCTTCAACCTTTTGGCCCGGACTTCAGCTCTGGAAAACGTGGAGGTTCCCCTTTTTTACAATGATACCTCAACCCGGGAGAGGCGACAGAAGGCCATGCAAGCATTGTTCAGCGTAGGCCTTAAGGGGTGGGAGCATCATTTACCCAGTCAACTTTCCGGCGGACAACAGCAACGGGTAGCCATCGCCCGCGCGTTAATCAACCGGCCTTCCTTGATCCTGGCCGATGAGCCGACTGGCAACCTGGATAGCCGGACCAGCCTGGAGATTATGGATATTTTCCAGAAACTTAACCAGCAATCCGGGATCACCATCATTCTGGTGACTCATGAGCCGGATATCTCCGGCTACGCCAGCCGCCATGTCGTCTTCCGGGACGGCAAGGTGATCCAGGACATCCCTTTTCAACCGCGATCCGCTGCGCAAGACCTAGCCCTTAGGCCACCGACGGTCGAGGAAACGTCCTCATGAACTTTCCCATGACCATCCGTATCGCCTTCAAAGCCCTGGGGCGCAATAAAATGCGTTCCGGTCTGACCATGCTGGGGATCATCATCGGCGTAGCAGCGGTCATTGCCATGATTGCCATCGGTTCCGGGGCGAAAGTTCGCATCCAGGAACAGATTGCCTCCATGGGTTCCAACCTGCTCATCGTGCTTTCGGGAAGCGCCACCAGCGGCGGATTCCGATGGGGCTCGGGATCAGTTCCCACTCTCACGGTGGAGGATTCCAAAGCGATCGCCTCCGAGTTATCGGCGGTAAAATACTCAGCGCCGGTTCTCCAGGGCATCACTCAAGTGGTCTTCCAAAATCAGAACTGGTCAACCATCACCTTCGCCACTACACCCGAAGCCCTTCTCATCCGGGATTGGCCAGCCATCAGGGGCAGGACCTTGATGCAGGCAGATGTAGACGGAGCGGCTAAGGTGTGCTTACTGGGTCAAACCGTAGTGGACAATCTCTTCGGAGAGATGGATCCCGTAGGTCAGGTGGTGCGCATCAAAAAGTTTCCTTTCATTGTGGTGGGTGTGCTCTCCGTCAAAGGCCAAACCACCTGGGGCCAGGACCAGGATGATATCGTCTACGTTCCCCTTACTTCGGGCATGAGGCTTCTTTTCGGCAAGCATTTTCCAGGGATGGTGCGCTCGATCAGCGTCCAAGCGACGGGGCCGGATACCATGAAACTAGCCGAAGAACAGATCAGTCAGCTTTTGCGGCAGCGCCACCGGATTCGTCCCGGCCAGGAGAACGATTTCACCGTCCGCAACCTGAGCGAGGCATTTTCGGCGGCCGAACAATCTGCCAGGGTGATGTCCCTTCTCCTGGGGGCCATTGCCTCGATCTCTCTGCTTGTTGGCGGGATCGGCATCATGAACATCATGCTGGTTTCTGTGACCGAGCGCACCCGCGAGATCGGCATCCGCATGGCTGTGGGGGCCCGGGGCCGGGACATCCTTTACCAGTTTCTCATTGAAGCTCTGGTCCTCAGCCTAATCGGCGGGGTCATCGGCATTCTTATGGGCGTGGGGGCTTCCCAGCTCATCTCCCATTTCTTCAGATGGCCGACCCTCATTTCCCCCCAGGCCTTGCTTCTATCTTTCTCTTTTGCCGGCGGGGTGGGCATCTTTTTCGGCTTCTACCCGGCGCGCAAAGCAGCCAATTTAGATCCGATTGAAGCGTTGCGCTATGAATGAGAAGAAATTTTTAACCAATTTAAGGAATGTAAATGAAAGTTGGACACTTTTCTGAATGGGCCACCCTTAATCCCCGATTTTTTTCAGGAGCATCTTTTTCAGCAAAAGAAATTCCTTCTCATCGAGAGCGCCCTCCCTTTTCAAACGAATGAGCTTCTCCAGGTCCTGCAGGGCCTTCTCCCGTGAATCCTTCTGCCGCAGGTCATAATCCGGCGGAATCTGCTTCAAAGTTAGATCCATCTCCGAAAGGGTCCGTTCGGGGGAAGGCGGCGGAAGGTCAAAAATATGGGTCAGGTTCTCATCCCAGGTCTGGCGCAACTTTTTCATCTCCGCCATGGTCTCTTGCAGCCTCTGCAGGAGCCGCTGATTCTCCCGCACCAGGAAAATCTTTTCACAGGCATTGTGTACGACAATCTCCAATTCGTCGATCTTGAAGGGCTTGCGAATGTAATCGTAGGCACCCCCTCGAATGGCCAGGATGGCAGTGTCCAAAGAGGCATACCCCGTCATGATGATGACGATACTATGGGGGTGGGATCTTTTGGCTTCCTGCAAGACCTGCAGGCCATCGGCTCCGGACATCCGCAGGTCGGTAATCACGATGTCGAAGGGGGATTGCCGTAACGCCTCAATCGCCTCCTGGCCATCTTTATAGGCCTGGATGATGCGGTTGGGCTTTTGCAAAACATCTTGCAGAATGTCGCGCAAGGAATCATCATCTTCCGCGATCAGCAGGCGGAAGGTTTCGGAGGAGAGCGGGGAAGGGGAGTTGGGAGAATTGGACATGCGGGTATGCGGAGCCAGGGAAATTTACTCGCCCTCGGAAGGCCTAAATATGCTCATGGAAGAAAAACCCCTCCAATTCTTTCATGGATTTGGCCAGCGCCGATAATTCGGCTTATGATCTTTTTCGTTCGTATTATCGGCAAATCCCCGGAAAGACTTTAGG
>CAYQWO010000001.1:12299-28756 GCA_964421095.1 uncultured Syntrophaceae bacterium | reverse complement strand
CGGCTTATGATCTTTTTCGTTCGTATTATCGGCAAATCCCCGGAAAGACTTTAGGCATTCCCCATATCAACCGATTCCGCCATAACCCCTCAAACCTCATGGACTGAACCCCTTGGACTGGACAAGATGGGTTAGAGTATCAGACACGATCTTTATCCCTGAAAGCGGGCTCTTGCCGGACTTTCAAAAACGGAAAGGTAAAGCCTTAACTCTTTTTTCCACTATCGCACTTTAAAAAAGAAACTACCATTAACGACGAACAATTGATAATAACTTTTTGATATTATACGGAAATAATTTATCTTTGACGCCCCAAAAATTAAAGAATTATCCTCCAGGGACGATAAGTTAGTTGAAGAGGAAATAGGATAGTGATTACAAATTTTAACGTGAAACAGATCCTGAAAACTTATCATCGGCAGCTGGCGGGAAAGAATCGTTTGTCCAAGAAGAAAGTATGTGGAAAATTGCCTCCGCAGGATTCGGTAATCCTCTCCGTGGAGGACAAGAAAGGACTTCTGGCTGATCGGATTACCCAGGAAATCGTGAACCAGTTCCTGAATGACTCAGAACGCAATGAGACCATGCAGGCCATCATGAGCCGGTTGAGTCAGGAATACGGGAAACCTTTAGACGTGAGTGCGGACGGTGGTCAAAATCTAATCTTTAAAGTTTTGCCCAATGAACCCGGGCAAGAGGCCAAGGATCTCTCGGCTGCCGAGAATGAACAATTGAAGAAAATACTTATTGACATAACGAAATCAATTGTATATAGTAATTTGGCGTAAGGAGGATCTCCCATGAAAATCTCTGAGATCAAGTCGGCAGCGGAAATGATTCAATATATTGAAGAGGCTCAAAAATCGAAACAACCCGAAAAAAATCAGATTACCCCATCTCCAGAGGTAAAGAGCCAGCAAATCGACAGGGTGGATCTCTCCGCCGAATCCAAAGAGATGAAAAAAATTTATACTGTGCAGCAAATGGCTCCCGATATCCGCGTAGAACAGGTAGATGCCGTAAGAAAATTGGTCCAAGAAAACCGTTACCAGGTCAATAGCGAGGCCGTTGCCGAGAAGATAATTAGAGAATCCATATTTGAGCTCAACCGGTAAGAAATTCTGGGGGAAATAGAAAAAATTTATTAGAGGGTTGGGAAACTGTTCATGATTTTTAAAAAGCCGGCGAGACCGGCTTTTTTATTTTCGCCCAGCGGGATCGGATGGCGGTGGCCATATTGACCCTCGCAGAGGAAAATTTGCTTTATGGAAGGTTGGCAGTCGCGTTTGGAACGGCTATAAGCTGTACTGCTTCAAATCGAGGATTAACTGTACTTCTCCCTTGGGGAGCTTGAGGGTGCGGGCAATCTCCGGGAATTTATACCCAGCTTCCACCATCTTTACGACTTTTCCATAAAGGTCTGTTTCCTTCTGGCCTTCCCTGAGGGATTTTCTCTTTTCTTCGGTCGCTTCCAGGCTCAAATAGAGACTTTGCATCTTCTCGTGCAGCTGTTCCATGAGTCGCTTGGTTATCGCTTTTTTCTCCTCCAGGTTCTGGGAAAGGCTTAGACAAATGTTTTCGGATTCTTTCGCCCATTCTCTCAGCTGATCCGGAGTCCAGAAGGGTGGATTATTTTTTGGGGCTCTCCGCAGCAATCGTTTAAAATGCAAAACCAGGATAAATAGAAAGATCAGCGCAATGCCTTCCGCGATTATCAGCCAATTTGCCAGATTCGTCAAACTGGTAAATTGCGATTCATTCATTCTTTTTCTCCGGATCCCGGTGTTAAACTGTGATGTCTAAAACCTTTCCGACCTGCTTCTGATCAGCATCTGTTTCCGGAATATTTTTCCCCTCGGGGGGCAATTTGCTTCCTGGCAGACCCCTTTTTTTCTGCTTCTTTTTACGCCGGACTTCTTTGCCCGGGCTTCCTTGAGGATCCCGGGCATTCTCCGCCGGAGGAAGCGGATTCAATTTGGGGAAAAGGGAGTAGTCGTCACCCATATGCCTCTCTTCTCATGTCATTTCGCAAAGATAACTTCTTATCTTGGCTCTTAACTTTAGAATGGCTTTGGTATGAATCTGGCAAATCCTTGATTCCGTAAATCCCATCACCGCTCCAATTTCCTTCAAAGTCATTTCTTCATAATAATAAAGGGAAACCACCGTTTTTTCCTTGGGAGAGAGTTCATCGATCGCCCGGGCCAAGATTTTCTTCAGCTCTTCAACACTGAGGAGGTGAAAGGGATCATTTTCTTTTTCGTCGATGAGCAGCGTGAGAAAATTTTCCTCCACCAACTGGGGAATTTGGTATCTTAGGCCCTCCAGGTCCAGGAGAGAAATCCCTTTTACCTCCGTGATCAAATCATAATACTCCTCCAGGGTGAGGCCTAACTCATTGGCGACCTCTTCATCCTCCACCGGTCCGCCTCGTCTTCTTTCCAGTGTTAAGAAAGTTTTTTCTAATTGGGCGGCCTTTTGCCGGATGGATCTGGGAACCCAATCTAAAGACCGCAATTCATCCAGCATGGCCCCCCGGATCCGAAATTCGGCATAGGTTTTAAATTGAACATTCTTCTTGGGATCATACTTGTTCAGCGCATCCATGAGCCCGATCACGCCCGCGCTGATCAAGACTTCCGTGGAAATGTGGGGCGGGAGCCGCATGGCCAAGCGATGGGCAATATACTTGATTAAAGGGGCATACTTTAAAATCAGCTCATCTCGATTTAGGGAACTATGGTCAAAAGGCATCGCGTGAGCTGGGGGATACTTTTTCGTTTTATGCTTCAGGACTTTGGATTCCAATGGGCACCCTCATTCTGATTCCGCTTGACATTGCAGCAATTTTTTCCAAAAGAATTGCACATTTCCATTCTCACTCCGTTGAATGGGCCTCTCCGCGATTTTTTTCGCCATCTCCATGATCCGTTTGCTAAAAAGAGACCGGGGATAAATCTCCAAGACCGCTTTCTGAAGTTTTACCGCTTTGGGAATGTTTTCATCCAGAGGGATAAAGCCTAAATAGTCCAAGGATAGGCTACCCAAAAATCGGTCGACCGCCATATTAATTTTCTTAAAGACCTCCTTGGCCTCCTGGGAATTGGAGGCCAAATTCACCAGAATCATGAAATTCTTCTTCTGGAACTTTGTCGCCAAAACTTTAATCAGGGCGTAGGCATCGGTGATCGCGGTGGGCTCTGGAGTAGCAATGATGATCGATTCAGCCGCTGCCATGTTAAAGTACAGGACATTAGAAGAAATTCCCGCACCAGTATCGATCAGGAGCACATCTACTCTCATACCCAGATGATCCAGCTCATCTAAGAGCATTATCTTTTGGGCTTCCTTGAGATCGACCAGCTCCAGCACCCCTGAACTCGCCGGCATGATCGACATTCCGCCTGGCCCCTTGACGAGGATTTCGGAAAACCTTTTTTCCCGACTAAAAAGGTGCTCGATAGAATAATGAGAGGTGATTCCCAATAACACATCAATATTGGCTAAACCCAAATCGGCATCTAAAATCAGGACTTGTTTCCCCAACTGGGTAAAGGCCAGTCCCAGATTGGCGGCCACGTTCGTTTTGCCCACCCCCCCTTTCCCGCTGGAAATGGATATGACTTTCGGCCACTTCGGTCTTGCCTCCTCCGCCCCGCCCGGTTGCGGTACGGCCAGGTCTGCTCCACCCGCAGGGCATTTCCGGAGAGAACGTAAACCTTCCGCTTGATCCATAGGGATTGACTCCACTAATTCCACTGGATTTGATTTAATATCAAATTGGCCACGCGTCCCTTCGTCGCCAGTTCAATATCTTCTGGAACCCTTTGACCGTTGGTGATGTAGGATAAAGGCTTTTTATAACGCAATAACTGGTTAAAGATAGGCACATATTCTTCTGTTTCGTCAATTTTAGTAATAATGTAGCTTTTGATCGGCAAAGTGCTGAAGCGGTAAACCATCTGGGCCAAATCCCTGTCTTTCATCGTAGCACTCAAAACAAGATGATTTTCAATGGCCGGATGAACAGTCAAAAACTCTTTCAATTCTTCCAGGACCGCCGGATCATGCGGATTTCTCCCCGCCGTATCGATGAGCAGAAGGTCCTGACGTCTATTTTTTTCGATGATCTCTTTCAGTTCCTCCCGGCTGATCGCCACCTCCAGGGGAAGTCCTAAAATTCGGGCATACGTCTTCAGCTGCTCAATGGCCCCGATCCGGTAGGTATCGATAGTGATGAGGGTAATTCGTTTGGTCATCCGCAAATTGAAATGGGCCGCTAATTTGGCCAGAGTGGTGGTCTTCCCCACGCCGGTGGGGCCGATGAAAGCCCAGATCTTTGTCCCCTGTAAATAAGGAGCGGCAACTTCCACAGCTTCCATCACCCGGGTCCGCAGCAAGTCCCGGTACGAATCGGGAAACCTTACATAACCCGGCTTTTTCTGCAGTCCCTGGACTTCCTTCAGCAAATCATTCACAAACTCTGGAACCAGACCGACAGAGAGAATCCTCTGGGTAAAAGGATCTTCCCCGAATCGTTCCTGTTTTTTGGGAGCCCCCTTCCAGCAGTCCACGGCGGGAAATTGGACCGGGAGGAAGGCTGGAGGGTTTACCGGTTGATCCGTTGCGGCCACCACCTCGACCCGCGGCCCATCGAATGCCCCAAGGCGGGAAGGGGGCTTTCTAATCTTCCGGGTCGAAAGGATGATCGCCTCCTCGCCCAGGACCTCTTTCACCTGCCGTAAAGCCTCCTGCACATCTTTGGCCTCGAATCTTTTAATCTGCATATTACAAAGTCACCGTCCCTAATGATTGAATTCTGGCTTGGGGGGTCAATTCATTATGCGATAGCACCACTACCTGCGGCAAAAATCGATCCAATAATCTCTTCAGATGCCTGCGGATCGTTGGCGAACATAGAATAATGGGCTGGTAATTTGCTTCCGCCATCCGCTCCAATGTCTGGTTAATGCTCATCAAGATTTTTTGGGCCAGGTTGGGCTCCAAGGACAGGTAAGACCCATGATCGGCCTTTTGAATCCCATCCCGCAAAATGTCTTCAACCTTTTGCTCGATCGTGATCAAGGGTAACATCCCCTCCGGAGTTTCATATTGTTTGACGATCGACCGGGCCAACTTCTGCCGGATATACTCGGTAAGGATGTCGGCATCCTTGGTAATCGAAATCGAATCGGCCATGGTTTCCATGATGGTGAGTAAGTCTCGGATCGAAACCCGCTCCCGCAGAAGGTTCTGTAGGACTTTCTGGATGAGCCCCAAGGGCAATATGTTCGGGACCAATTCCTCCACGACTTTCGGATAATGCTGAGCCAGCCGATCGAGGAGCTTTTGCACATCCTGTCGGCTGAGTAGCTCATCGGCGTGCGAGCGGATCATTTCGGTCAGGTTGGTGGCGATAATGGTAGAGATGTCCACGACTGTGTAGCCGGCAAATTGGGCTTCCGCCTTTCGCTTTTCCTGAACCCACAAAGCGGGTAGCCGGAAAACAGGTTCCTGGGTCGGAATCCCCTCAATAATCTTTTTCACCTCTCCCGGGTTTAAAGCCATCACATAACCCGGCATCATCCGCCCTCTGGCCACCTCATCTCCTTTGATGAGAATGCGGTATTCCCCGGGTTTTAACTGCAGATTATCCCGTACGCGCAGCGGGGGAACCATAATGCCCAGCTCGGCAGCAAATTGTCTGCGAATCGACCGGAGGCGGTTAAGCAAATCTCCATTTTGTTCTTCGTCGACCAAAGGGATTAAACCATACCCGACTTCCAATTCCAGGCGATCCAAGGTCAATAAGGTTTCCACGGGTTCTGGTGCCGGGGGCAACGCCGCCGCCTTTTGACTTTCTTCCATTTTTTTCTTGGCCTGTTTTTTCTGCTCTTGGGAAACGAAATGAGCCAAAAAGCCTGTGGCCACGGCTAAAATAATGAAGGGAAAGTGCGGCAGTCCAGGGACCAGACCCAAGGAAAATAGGATTCCCGAGGAAAGAGCGATGACCTGGGGTTGAACTTTGAATTGCTTACTCAACTCCTTTCCCATGCTCAGATCAGAAGCCGCCCGGCTGACAATGAGTCCGGCCGCCGTGGAATTGATTAAGGCCGGTATCTGCAGGACCAAAGCTTCCCCAATGGTGAGAATCGTGTAGGTTTGGGCAGCCGTCAGGAGAGATAGATTCTGCTGGAAAACTCCGATGATGAACCCTCCCCCAATATTGATCAGAATGATGATGATCCCCGCGATCGCTTCCCCTCTGACGAATTTGCTGGCCCCATCCATGGCCCCATAGAATTCGGCCTCGCGAGCGATACGAGCTCGCCGCATCCTGGCCTCCTTCTCGTCGATCAGCCCGGCATTTAAATCGGCATCGATGCTCATTTGCTTTCCCGGCATGGCATCCAGGGTGAATCGGGCGGCCACCTCGGCAATCCGCATGGCGCCTCTGGTGATAACCACGAAGTTGATGATGACCAGGATGAGGAAGATGATAAACCCCACAAAGTAATTCCCTCCCACCACAAAAAGCCCGAAGGATTTGATCACCTGGCCAGCGGCCCCAGGCCCTTCATTCCCACGCAGCAGGATCAGACGGGTGGAAGCGATGTTCAGAGAGAGGCGGTAGAGGGTCGTCATCAAGAGAAGGGCGGGATACGTTGAAAATTCTAACGGGTTTTTGAGATACAGGGAGGTGAGTAAGATCACGAGGGAAATGGTAAAACTCAGGGAGAGCAGAATATCCAGCAGAATCGTAGGCAAGGGGAAAATCATTAGGAGGAGGAGGCCGACCACCCCTATACCTGTCAAAACATCGCTCTGTTCCATTCCCGCTTTTATCTTTGTTAGGGGGAGGGGAAGATTCAACTTCGCATCCATAGTTTAGACTCAATGATATAGAGCGTTCTTCGGCATGCGGTATACCAGGGCCAATACCTCCGCTACCCAACGCTATAGCATCGGGGGATCATCTAACCCATCTCCTCCGGGCAAGTTCTCGTTGCTTACCCCGCATTCTGGCTTTCGCCAGGGGATCCCCTTCTGTTTGCTTGGCTTCGTCCTTGATCTCCTGTTTACTCATCCGCAACGCCTTCTCATAACTCCAGCGTTGATAGACATAGTCCAGGCCGGCCAAAAGCACCATTACCAGAACGGTATTTAAAAAAATGTCAAATGAAACGGAAAAAATATATCGGGAGATGCTGCCGATTTCTTGATCTATTAAAGGTAAGATATTGGGCAACTCTTCTTTGATCTTGTAATAGGCCATGCCTCCCACGATCAGAATCTTACCGATGGATTTTAGTAATTCTAGGAGGGAGGGCATAGAAAAGAAGCGGCGGAGTCCCTGTCCGGAAAAAATTTTCGCGGGATCCGGTTTGATCAATTCCCAGGAGAAAATACTCCCCACCTGAGCATAATTGCTCACGACCGAAACTACCACCACGACTCCTAGGAAGGGGGCCAAAATCAAACCCAGAGATACAATCAATTGACTCTGGAGAACATGGATATTTTCCAGGGTAATGGGGAAAGTCCCCATTTGCCTGAACAGTTGAGCCATAAGGGTGGACAGGTGCTCATAATAATAAGAACCTCCAAAAAACAGCGCCAAAATCCCGGCTAGCAAAACCATGACCGAGGGAACTTCTCGGCTTTTGGCGACTTGCCCTTTTTTCCGGGCCTCGGATCGTCTTTTCGGAGTCGCTTTTTCCGTTCGTTCAAAATCGGCCATAACTATCTTCCGATTAATGGCAGCATGGTGCCCGCCAATCCCCGGGTTGATTCTTCAAAAAGAGTCTTCAGGTAGGGCAACAGCCATTCTAGGGATAAACCTAAAAAGACTAAACCCAAGCAAATCGTCAGCGGAAAACTGGTGATCCATACATTCATCTGCGGAACGAGTTTGGCCATCATGGCGAGAGCGATTTGGGTGAAAATCAAAACCGCCATTATGGGGGCTACCATTTTGATGGCAATGATAAACATCTTTCCTGAAAGATTAACGAAGTGATTATACAATCCAGGTCTCAAATGAACTTCTCCCGGAGCGAGGACCGAGAAACTATGGAACAGAGCCCGGATAAACCAGTGATGCCCATCGATGGATAAAAAGATCAATAGGCCCAGCAAATAGTAAAACTGGGCGAGCACGGTTGTATCCATTCCGGATTGCGGGTCCAGGATATTGGCCATGGCCAGTCCCATCTGGTAACCCGCAAATTCTCCCGCCAGCTGCACCCCGGCGAAGATTAATTTGACCGAAAGACCCAGAATAAACCCAATCATAAGTTCTCCCATCATAAAAAAGCCAAACTGGTAAGGATCTGATGGGAAACTTCGGACGTCCATCTGCACTATGGGCAAAAGAAGCAAACTGACAGCCAGCATCAAACCAACTTTCAATAGATTGGGAAGCGCGCGGGAACCGAGTAAGGGCATCATGAACAGAATGGGAGCGACTCGCATCATGATTAATACGAAGGATTGAAACTGGATGAGGGACCAATCGAATAAGTTGGGCGGCATCATCCATCCTTTCAGCGGATATACCGGGGGATGCTGACGATCAGCTGTTCGGTGTAGCTCATCATCTTGTTCATCATCCAGGGTAAAAGAAATAATAAGCTAAGGAACGTGGCGATGATCTTGGGTACAAAGGTCAGGGTGGCCTCCTGGATTTGGGTCACTGTCTGAAATAAGGTGACCAGGAGGCCTACGATCAAGACAATCGCTAAAATTGGAAAAGACAGGTATAAGGTAATTTCAATGGCCTCTCGGGCAATATCAACGACCAGATCAGGATTCAAATTTTACTCCTCAATAAAAACTCTTCACCATGGAACCCACTATCAGGTACCAACCATCCACGAGAACGAAGAGAAGAAGTTTCAGGGGTAACGACACCATCAGCGGTGGCAACATGATCATCCCCATCGAAAGGAGCACGCTGGAGACCACCATATCGATGACCAAGAATGGAATATAGAGGAGAAAGGCAATCTGAAAGGCCGTTTTTAATTCGCTGATCATGAACGCCGGCAGGAGAATCGTGGTGGGAATCTCCTCCATATTTTTGGGTATGGGAGCTTTTGCCAGTCGAATAAATAAGGCTAAATCTTTCTCCCGAGTTTGCTTGAACATAAATTTGCGAACCGGCTTGAGGGCTTCGTCGATCGCCTGGGCTTGAGATATTTTCTTGTCCATGTAAGGTACCAGGGCATTTTCATGGATATTTTGCCAGACCGGGGTCATGATGAAAAAAGTCAAAAACAAGGCCAACCCCATCATGATCTGGTTGGGAGGCATCTGCGGTGTTCCTATGGCCTGTCGCAGGAAGGAAAAGACTACAATCAGTCGAGTGAAAGAGGTCATCATGATCAGAATGGCGGGTGCCAAAGAGAGAACGGTCAGGAGAAACAGGAACTGGATGAGAGGGGAAACTTCTCCGGTATCCTTTGCTTCTCCCACAATGATCTTGATGGCGGGGATGGGAACGGTTTGCTTTTGGGCGAATACGGGAGAGGGGCTGATGAAAATAAGACCACCGATCACGATGAGCAAGATCCAGCGCAGGTAGGGGAGATACGCCTTACTTCCCATTGAATATCCTCAAGAGGCCACGGTTTAGCCCTCTGCGCCGGAAGGAAAAATAATCCAATATCGAATGGGGCTCTGATTTCAGCGAACGCTGAGATTCGGTCTTGGCGATGAATTCTCGATTTTCAATTTTATCCAGCAAGGTAATTTGGGCCTCAGAAACCCCCAGGACAAGGACCTGCCCACCAATTTCAACCAGGGAGACAAATTTCCGCGGGGCGATGGCTTTGCTGGTTAGCAGCCGGACCTGCCCTTCGGAAGAAAAGCTTCCCTTCCCCGCGGCCATCCGTTTGCACAGCCAAATCAACACAATGAGGATGGCCAGTACCCCCCCTAAGCCAAGAATCATTTTGGCGGCCGCCCAGATCATTAAAATGCCTCAGGACCCCAACTGCTTGACTCTTTCTGCCGGGCTGATGATATCGGTTAATCGGACCCCCAACTTATCATTGATGACCACGACCTCCCCCCGGGCAACGAGTTTCTGGTTAACGAGAACCTCCAGCGGCTCCCCGGCCAATTTCGTCAGCTCGATCACGGATCCCTGCCCCAGTTGCAGAAGGTCGCTGATGAGAATCTTGGCCCGGCCGAGCTCCACCGACACCTCTAAGGGGATGTCCAAGATGAAGTCTAGATTCGGAGCTTGTTTTGGATCCCCCTCTTGTCTTATTTCCTTGTCTTTTTCCATGGGCGATTCCCCAGATTTGTTTTTTATGCGTTCTTGATGAGCTCTTCTATTTGAAAGGCCCTTTTTTCCCCCAGAACCCCAGCCCGACCGAAAAATTTCGGGACACCTTGGACTTTGGCCATCATCAAATCTGTGACCTCATTATCCAGCGGCAATACATCCCCCACACTCAACTTCAGAAGATCTTGAATCGCGATACTTCCCTTTCCTAATTCCACCAGCACCTCAACTTCGGCCGATTTTAACTGATCCAAAAAATCACCCATCCAGCTATGATCGACTTCTAGACGGTCGCTCTGATATCCCGAGTACAACTTGCCTTTTATCGGCTCGATCATCGCATAGGGGATGCAAAGAGTGATCAGCCCTATGAATTGGTCCAATTCCAACCCAAAAGGAATCATAATGACCAGGTCAGTGGGGGGAACGATACCGACAAACTGGGGATTAATCTCACTCCTTACATGGCGGATGGAAACGGTATGGACTATATTCCATGATTTTTCCAGGTCATTAAAGATCATATTGACTACTTTCCGGATTAGCCGGGATTCAATGGCGGTAAATTCTCTCCCCTCGACCCGGAATGGTGTTTTCCCCGATCCCCCCAAAAAAATATCTACGAGGGTGAAAACCAGCTTGGCCTCCAAGACCAACAGTCCTTGCCCCCGAAGAGGCTCGATTTTAAAAACGTGGAAACTACTGGGAACGGGAAGGGTCCGAACGAATTCCCCGAATTTCATCATTTGTATTCTTCTGGAATCCACATCGATCAGTTTTCTAAGGCTGAAAGAAAGACTGTTGCGAAATAATCTGGAAAAATTATCATTGATAACTTCCAGGGTGGGCATGCGCCCGCGGATAATGTGGTCCTGGTTAGTCAAATCATAAGGGACAATTCCCGATTCATCTATTTCTTCCGGGGTGGTATCTACTTGCCCATTGGACATGCCGCGGAGTAGAGCATCAATTTCCTCTTGACTCAATATCTTTTCCATCGTGCCTTACGGAATCAGCGATTCGCCAAATGGATGCTTCGTACATGCAAGCAATACAATCAATCGTTCCATCTCGAGGAAACTCATTCCCTGAGCCTTTTTGCTCTGAAAATGCGGTGAATCGTCGATTACCTGAGGGCCCCTAAAAAATCACTTCTTTTTCTCTCTCCTTCTCCCTCTTGTCGCCTTCGAGATTCCCAGCAAGTGCAGTTATTTGGCAAAAAACCCAAAATTATTAGTAGAAATGCAGCAATGACCATGCCAATCCCGAAGGGATCGTGACGGTTTGCTATTTATATAAATTTATTTATGTTTTCTGATCATAAGGGAATAAATGGAAGGGTAATTTGCTGTCAATTTATGGGTGGTTGGTCAATCGATTGACACCAGAACTTGATGGGTTAAAAATTGCATAAATTTCTCTCTCGCATCGTTCCTTAAAAAAAATTTACCTTAGGAGTAGATGGACACCGGCTTATAGCCCTTTCATCATTCCTTGTTCTATCTGCTCGTTCCAACTGGTACGTAAATTTCTTTAGTCTTTTATCTTTCAGCTTCTCTAAAATCTTTCTCTGTTTTGTGAAGGCAAATAATTTCCCCCTTTCCACGTCTATTGCGCAGAGGGTAATCTTCTTTTTTTCTTCCCGGAATAGGAGATCCTTTAAGCTTCTTTCGAAATAATGCTGATAGGTGAGGTATTCGGCAGCTTCGAGACCTTGGACACTTTTTTCCTGCAACTCTTGCTGGTAGGCGGACCTCTGGTTTATTAATCTTTGAATGCCTTCTTCCTCGGCCTTAAGCTGCTTAAGTTTTTCGGCCAACCTTATCTGAGACAGTTCTTCCAAATTTTTTTTCCAATTCAGCAGACCCTGTAACCTAAAAACAAAACGCATGATTTTCTAATGGAAAAGAGATTTTAATCGGGCAAGGGACTCGGCATAGTTGACTTTCTCGTCTATGCCTTGGCGCAAGAAAGCATTAATTTCAGATAATTTTTTGATGGCGTAATCAATTTCTGGGTTACTCCCCTCCACGTAGGCCCCAATATTGATTAAATCCTCCACCCGCCTATATGCGGCCAATACAGAGACCAACTTGTTTCGAGCCAACATTTGATCCTGATCCACCACGTCCACCATTACGCGGCTAACACTTCCCAAAACATCAATCGGCGGATAGTGGCCTTGATTGGCCAACTCTCGTGACAAAACAATATGCCCGTCAGCGATGGCGCGAATGGCATCGGCGATGGGTTCATTCATGTCATCGCCCTCTACCAATACGGTATATATACCCGTTATGCTTCCCGGATGAGAGGTAGTTCCCACACGTTCAAACAATTTGGGTAGTTGAGCAAATACGCTGGGGGTATATCCTCTAGAGGTGGGGGGTTCCCCGATGGCCAGGCCCACTTCCCGGGAAGCCATGGCAAACCGGGTGATCGAATCCATCAGGAATAGAACATCATTCCCTTGATCTCTAAAATACTCCGCGATCGTGGTGGCTAAATAGGCCCCTCTCATCCGGATCAGAGCGGGTATGTCTGAGGTAGCCACCACCACCACGGATCTTCGCAATCCTTCTTCCCCCAGATCTTTCTCGATAAATTCCCGTACTTCCCGGCCTCGCTCTCCAATCAAGGCCACCACGCAGATTTTTGCGGCTGTATGGCGGGCCATCATACCCAATAGGGTGCTTTTCCCCACGGCGGAACCCGATAAGAGGGCAATTCTTTGTCCTTTCCCTAAAGTAAGTAACGCATTGATCGCTTTGATCCCTACATCGATCACCTCAGATATTCTCTGTCTCAAGATGGGGTTCGCAGGCGTGCCATAAAGAGCATACTCTTCGGTGAGATGCAAAGGTCCTTTTTGATCGATGGCGGTGCCCATGCCGTCGAGGACTCGACCCAATAAATCTTTCCCGACCCGAGCCTTCGCCGGAAACCCCATGGGGATAATCTTGCAGCCAGGCTCGATGCCCCTCGTGTCTCCCAGCGGCATCAGCAGAGTTTTATGGTCCCGGAAGCCGACGACTTCGGCCGGGATCATCCTCTCTCCATCTCTTATTTTGAGATAGCAAATATCCCCGATGGCCGCTAGCGGACCGATCCCTTCAATCACTAAACCAATCACCTGACTCACTTGCCCATAATTTTTGATCGGTTCCGCACCCTGAATGATGTGACGGCATTGAGACCAGAAATCATTATGATGAATGTTCATTTTGCAGATGGAAACGACGGGTGGGAATGCTCGATTTCTTGCCAAATGAGGGAAGCAATCTGGTCAAATTGGTTTTCCAGGGTCGCATCGATATCCCCAAAGGAGGTTTCCAGCAAAGAGCTTCCCCGGGTAATCGCCCGGTCTTCAACCAACTGAACCCCCCGCCCCTCTTCCCCAGAAAATGGCAATCGCTCCCGATGGGAGAGGAGAAATTGATAATCTACGGGGTTCAAATGGACCAAGACGTTTCTCTGATCCAATACATGTTTGAAAGCCTCTTGTAACGTAAAGGCGATAGTATCCTCTTGGATGTGGACTTCACGGTGCAGAACCTTTTTGGCAATACTGAGGACAAGCTGGACCATCTCTTTGATATATTTGTTATATAGATCGATGCGCTGTCGCTCGATGTCTCGGAGCACGTTATTTAACTGGCCAATCATCGTTTCGATTCTTTTCTGGCCCAGTTCCAATCCATTCTTTTCTCCTTGGGTAAAGCCCTTCTCGTAGGCCTCCTTTTCCAGGATTAATATTCTTTCTTTGGCCTGCTGGAAGATCTTCGCTTCCATTTCTTTTAGGTGTTGTTCGAATTGAGGAGAAAACTTCTTGCTACGCAATTGGGGAAAGAGCGCCTGAAAGCAAGAGCCAAGATCGCCTGGTTCCCTATAGTTTCTGCATTGGAATTCTTTCGAATCTTTCTGCGGAGAATTTTGCAGAGTTGCTTCTTTAGACAAAAACCTCCTCCTTCCCTTTTCCCGCCAAGACAATTTTACCTTCACTTTCCAGCTTTTTGGCCACTTTGATGACCGTCTGTTGAGCCGCCTCGACATCCTTTAAACGAACGGGGCCCATTGCTTCCAAATTTTCTTTCAGCATTAGAGCAGCTTTTTCCGACATGTTCCGGAAGATTTTTTCTTTAAGTTCTTCGGAAGCCGTTTTCAGAGCTACCTGCAGAACCTCATTGGTCACCTCTTGTAAAATAGCCATGATTCCTCGATCATCTACCTGGAGTAGATCTTCAAACCCAAGCATCAGCTTACGGATTTCATCCGCCAAGCCTTGCTTCTGTCCTTCGATTCCTTTCAAGATGGCCCTTTCCGTCGAGCTATCCATCTGATTTAAAATTTCAGCCACCGAATGCAGCCCGCCGATCTTCCGTCCTTCCACATTTTCGAGCATCGAAATCCCTTCTTGTAGAGCTTGGTCAATCTCTTCCAGAATAGCGGGAGGGACGTCTTCCATTTCGGCAATTCGATATACGACTTCAGTTTGCAGCGGGGGCGGAAGGTCTTCCAAAATCGCTGCCGATTGCGCCGCGTCAAGATGGGCCAGGATGATGGAGATCGTCTGCGGATGCTCGTTTTTGATGAAATTGGCCAATCTCTTCGGGTCCAATCGTTTGATTTGCTGGAACAGGTTCCATCTCCCTTCTTCCTTCATCTCCTCCAGGAGAGTCTTCGCTTTTCCCTCCTCCACGGCCATGGTTAAGACGTTTTTAATGAACTGACTGCTCCCGGCGGGGCCGAGGGCGATCGGCCGATTTGCCGCGAAGGCCAATTCGCTAAACTCAGTGAAAATGGAATCCACTATCTTTGGCGTAATCGAGGCGATCTTGCCCATGGAGCCACCCAACTTTTTAATCTCTTCCTCATCCAATTTCTTGACAATTTCCGAGGCGAGTTCTTCCCCGATGGCAAAGAGAAAGATGGCTGCTTTCTGGGGACCTGGGATATTGGCCACTGGCATGGCTACTCCCTCTCCCGGAGCCATGTTTTAACGATACCAGCCGTTTTGGAGGGATCCTGCTGGACCAGTTGTAAAACCTGGTCTCTGATTTCCACAGGTTTTTTGGCCTTGGTCACCTGGGGCGCTCCCGGAGTGGCGGATTGCTCGCCCGGGGCCAGCAAAGGCACCCCTTTCTCCTGTGGAAGGGCAGGCCTCCTCTTCAACAACGGTCTTACCACAAAGAAGATGAACAGCAACGCTAAGAGAAGACTTACGACCGGTTTGTAGAAATCGAGTACGTATTCTTTCCAGATCACCTTTTTTTCTGGTTTGAGATCTTCCTCCTGGATCGACCAGCTGAAGGGCATGTTGATGAGTTCGACTTGATCTCCCCTCTTCTCGTTATACCCAATTGCCCTTTTGATAATGGCTTCCAAATTTTTCATTTCCTCTGGGGGGCGAGGAATATACTGCTTAATCTTGCTCCCATTGGGGCCGGCGGTTTCTTTATAGGTTCCATCGACGATGACCGCAACCGATATTCTCTTTACACTACCCACTGGATTCTTAATCTGCCTGTTGACCTTGGAAACCTCATAATTCCGGATCTCATTCTGGCGTTGGGACGAACTGGTACTCCCCGGGGGGGATAGGAGCGCGGTGGAGGCCTTTGGACTGGTCCCAGCAGGCAAATTCGTTCTTCCTTTGGGGAGTTTGCGGGCAGGCGGAGCCTCGTCTTCCCCTTCTCCGAGAACAGTTCCCCCTGTAGTTGAGGAGGATTTTTCGGAACTTCTCTGTTCACTCCGGATCACAGGGTTGGAGTCGTACTTTTCCTCGATAATGCTGACCTCCTGAAAATCGATCTCCGTGGAAACCCGGGCGATCGCTCTGTTCAACCCCAGGACCTCTTCCAGCATTCCCTGGATCTTTTTCTTCAGGCCTTCTTCGATATTCCTTTGATATTCCAGTTGTCCAGTAGTCAGTTGGCCAACTTGCCCAGATTCAATCCTTTTAGAAAGGATTTTCCCCGAAGCATCAACCACCGTGACATTTCCCGGCTCTAACCCTTCAATGGCACTGGCGACCAAATGGACGATTCCTTCCACCTGGGGAGCTCCCAGCATCATGCCCGATCGAGTTTTGATGAAGACGGAGGCAGTGGGTTTCTTCTTTTCCTCGACGAAAAGGGACTCTTTGGGCGTCACGATATGCACC
>CAYQWO010000001.1:9939-12289 GCA_964421095.1 uncultured Syntrophaceae bacterium | reverse complement strand
TTCGGCAGATTAAAGAGGTCGAACAAGCCCGGGTGCATATCGTGACGCCCGGCGTCACGATATGCACCCGGGCTTGTTCGACCTCTTTAATCTGCCGAATGGTCCTGCTCAATTCGCCCTGTAAGGCTCTCTGGTAATTCAATTTTTGGACAAAATCTGTGGTTCCCAGGGTCGTGCGGTCAAAAACTTCAAAACCAACTCCCCCTCCTTTGGGTAACCCTTCGGCTGCCAGAGTGATCCGGGTATCATATACTTGATCCTTGGGGATTAAAATCGTCGTACCGCTGTTCGTCAGCTGATAGGGAATTTTCTTTTCTTTGAGTTTGGCGAGAATTTCCCCGGCATCTTCTTGAGAAAGGTTACTGAAGAGCACCTGATGGTCAGGTCGGTGATTCCAGAATATCAAGGACCCAAAACCAATGATCGACAGCAGCAAAACCGTCACGATCAAAAGGTTGCGTCCTTTGGCCGGCGAGCTAAAGAATCGAGTGATTGATTCTGCGATATTGGCCATATCTCTCGGGTAAGGTTAAGCTTGCCTGGGGATAATCTCTTCGGAGGCCGCGATCATCTTGTCGCGAACCTGGACCATCAACCTGAAAGCCAGGAACCCAAGCGAATAAACATCCTCGACGACACCATGAGTTCTCAAGAATTATTGCGGTTCAAAATGAATCTTTTGAAAAATTAGCAATTGCAATGCCATCCCTAAGTTTTCAAAATAGCTTATAATATCTAAAAGTTAGACAATCAAATCCCCTCCTAAAATGTCAAAATAGTATATCATTGTCATTATTTTGACTGAGGAAAGTCTTCTTAAAGGTGAGTGGTTTAGGAATTGGGACGTCGGAGATTTTGGCGCTTAATTTTTTCGATCAGGGTGGTTCGATTCAGGTTCAATAGCTGGGCCGCCTTATTTTTGATCCAGCCGGTTTTGTCAAGCGCCTGGAGGATTAATCTCTTTTCAAATTCATTGATGGCGTGGTCCAGAGATATACCTTCTTCTGGAATTTCAAATAGAAGTTGATGTTCGTCCCGGGAAAGGGTTTGGATTTTTTCGGGTAGATCTTGAACGGAGATGGTGTCATTATTGGTCAAAATAACGATGCGTTCGATGGTATTTTCAAGCTCGCGAACATTCCCGGGCCAATGATACTCCAGCAATCGGTTCATGGCTTCATTATCGATGCCCTGGATTCTCCTCTTCTTACTCTTGTTAAAATGGTTTAAGAAATGACAGACCAAAAGGGGAATATCCGATTTCCTTTCTCGTAGTGGCGGAACTTGAATGGGAATGACATTTAATCGATAGTAAAGATCTTGGCGAAATTTCCCCTGCTGAACTGCTACTTTCAAATCCTGGTGGGTCGCCGCAATGATTCGTATATCCACCTTCACCGTTTTAATCCCCCCAATCCGCTCAAATTGGCGCTCCTGTAAAACTCGTAATAATTTGCTCTGCAGATTGGGGCTCATATCGCCAATTTCGTCCAAAAAAACAGTCCCCCCATTGGCCAGTTCAAAGCGACCGATGCGGGTGCGGATGGCATTCGTAAATGCCCCTTTTTCATGGCCGAATAACTCACTTTCCAAAAGTTCACTTGGAATCGCCGCACAATTCACCGGCACAAAAGGGCCTTCCCGTCGATAACTGTTATAATGGATGGCCTTGGCGATTAACTCCTTTCCCGTTCCGCTTTCCCCAAAAATCAAGATGGTGCTGTCCGTATCGGCGACCTTTTCGATTGTCTCGAAGACGCGGTGCATCTTTTCACTGTCGCCGACAATATTATCGAATTTGTACTTCCTTTTCAGTTGGTTTTTTAGGTTTTGATTCTCTCGCTTCAGATCCCGAAACTCTAGTGCCCTCTTGAGAGTGATGAGAATTTCGTCCATTTTTACGGGTTTGGTTAAGTAATCGAACGCCCCTAGCTTGACCGCCTCCACCGCATTCTTAATCGTCCCATACCCCGTGAGAATCATGCAGATAGATTCACGAGAATGCTTAGTCGCATACTTTAAGACTTCCATTCCATCTATGTTGGGCATCATCAAGTCGGTCAGAATGATGTCATAAAATTTTCTTTCGATCAAGGAGATGGCCTTCTGTCCATCGGCCGACGTCTCTATATCATATCCTTCGTTTTTTAAATATTCCGAAAGATGGGTGAGAATATCAGGGGAGTCGTCAATTAAGAGAATTTTTTCCCTACCCACTTTTTCTTCCCTCGAAAGAATCTATAAGCAATTGTAATATATATTTTTTTTATGTCAATTCTTTTGTTTAGCGGGACGGGAAAAATTCGAGGCGCCAAATAGAAGACTTATTTCCCTGAGTATCCGCCCGGGA
>CAYQWO010000001.1:0-9839 GCA_964421095.1 uncultured Syntrophaceae bacterium | reverse complement strand
CCCCTTGGAACTCCTTGAAGTCCCGCTTCCCCGATTGGAATAGAGAATTGACCGCCTGCGTTCAATAAAATTTACAGCCAGGATTTTCTACTTAGTGGCAAAATGATCGGCATTATTAAGGAAAACCTTAAGTGTGAAAAATGGCGCCCATGAGGCAAAGAAGGTAAAAGGCCCAAAAAACTCATGAGGGGGGAAAATAATCAAGAAAATGGAAAGGAAAAATCAATAATTTAGGGAATTTTTACCTTTTTTTCGAAAAAGGAAGAAAGAAATGTAAGGTGGGTTAAGGGATAAATTTTACTTTCTATCGATTTGCTGGTTTGACAAACCTGGCTTCTCCTCTGAACATATCTCATCGGCCAGGATAAATGAGAGGGACTTCCCATCCCAGTCCGCAACCCTAACATACTGGGGTCTCTTATCGACCATGGCATTTACAACCTGGCCCTTAGTTTTCTTTAATTCGGACATTTCCCTTGCACCTCCTTCACATGCCGTTAATAAGAGCATATGCCATGCCAACCGCGTTAAGAAACGTAAAAAAAATTAATATCTTGAAATTATTTATGAAAATGAAAATCTGAATGATTAAGTGATCAAGTCAGGATGGGAAGAGCGTCAAAAAATTGGAGTCTTTTGCCTGCTACCGGAAAATTAAATGAAACTGATAATCCGGGGCGGTAATTGGCAATTTCTCTTGTCGTTCCAATACAAGGAATCATCGAGCACTTTGGGAAGGAGCATCCAAAAGCTCGCGCACTTTGCACTCCAAGGTAATTAGAGTAAAAGGTTTCTGGAGAAATGCAGTGCCCGCGCCCAAAACTCCATGGTGGACAATGGCATTGTCCGGGTATCCAGACATGAAGAGCACCCTTAACTCCGGGCGCAAAAATATCAGGTGCTCAGCTAATTCACGGCCGCTCATGTGGGGCATTACCACATCGGTTACCATCAAGTGAATTGGACCCTCATGATCCTTGCAGATCTGTAGCGCCTCGTGGCCATGATGCGCCTCCAGCACGGTATATCCCTTATTCTGGAGGATTTTGCTTACGATTGTCCGGACTGCTTCTTCATCTTCTACCAACAGAATGGTTTCCGAACCTCCGGGCGGCAAGGTAGGGGCCACTTTCGGTCTATACGTTCTAACGCCCTCCTCGATCCGCGGCAGGTATACTTTGAACGTTGTCCCATGTCCCAGTTCGCTATAGGCCCAAATATTTCCCCCACTCTGTTTGACAATCCCATATACGGTGGACAAGCCCAACCCTGTCCCTTCCCCTTTGTTTTTAGTGGTGAAGAAGGGTTCAAAGAGGTGGGACTGGGTCTCTTTATCCATCCCGCAACCATTGTCTGTCACCGCCAGCATTACGCAGGGGCCAGGTTTGACGGCCACGTGCCGCAGGGCATAGTACTCATCAAGAACAACGTTTGCGGTCTCGATCGTGAGTTTCCCCCCTCCGGGCATGGCATCACGGGCATTGACAGCCAGGTTCATAATGACCTGCTCAATTTGCCCAGGGTCGACTTTCACGGGCCAAAGCTCTGGATCAAGAACAGTAAGCAACTGAATATCTTCGCCAATCAGCCGTTGGAGCATCCTGTCCATGTTGGCCACGACTTCATTCAGGTCCAGCACTTGCGGCTGGAGCACTTGCCTGCGGCCAAAAGCCAAGAGCTGGCGCGTCAACGCGGTGGCTCGTTCAGCGGCCTTACGGATTTCCTCCACTTCCTCCCGTCGGGCATCATGCGGGTCAAGCTCTCCGAGAAGGAGTTCGCTACACCCCTTGATCGTCATCAGCAGGTTGTTAAAATCGTGCGCCACCCCGCCGGCCAGCCTTCCAATGGCCTCCACCCTCTGCCACTGACGCAACTGTTCTTCACTTTTCTTGAGGGCCTCTTCCGCCCGCCTCCGTTCAGTAATATCCTCGGTCATAGATCGGATGCCGGCGATCCGTCCTTTCTTATCTCGGATGATTCGATCTTCGATTAATACCGGCAAGGTCGTTCCATCCTTTCGGCGGTAGGTGCGCTCAAAGGTCTCGTGGAAGGATACGTCCCCAGCGATCTTGGCCATTATTACCTGTCGGGTCATTTCCTCCTCCACGACAAATCTCCACACGGGGCGACCCAGCATCTCCTCTTCTTTGTAGCCCAACATTTCAAGTTCCCGGCGGTTCACCCGGATGATCCGTCCCTCTTTGTCGAGTTCGTGGTACCCGACAGGGGCCTCGTCATAAATGTGGCGGAATCTTTCTTCAATTTCCCGAAGCGCCTCCACTGCCCTCTTGCGCTCATTGTCGGCATTCTCCAATTCCTGAACCCGATGCCGTAATTCTTTCAATACATTTTTAAGTTGTTCTTTCGTCATCTCTGCATCTTTCATTCCCGGGACCCCTGATCTCCACAAATGTTAACGGCGACGCCGGCTTCCTCCATGTCCCCACTGCTTAAAAATGGAGGAAGGGGTTGTAATTTTTCTGATTCAGTGCCAGGCCAGACATTGAAAAGAGGAAATCATCGCGGGAATGCCCATGCCGACGCAACTTGTATTTTCGTCCAAAAAACCGCAGGTTCCAAAGCAAAGCTGAGAACCCCTATGGATTTATTAAATAAAAGTATAACTAAGTGAGCCCAGAGAGGTCAATACTCATTTTTCAATACTCCTTGTTTGACCCATGCCCTTGTGATATATTTCGCCCAATTATCGGCAGAATTCTTAGAAATTGTAGACATGGAAAGTCTAGAATTGCTGAGACTTCTGATCTAAAGCGGGAAGGAGAAGGAATGAAAGAAACCTTAACAATTTTTGGAATTTCAATTTCCCTGCTTCTGGCCTCTGCGACTCATGCCCAAAACCCAGAGGCGATCGTAGGAAGATGGTGGAACCAGGAGAAGGAGGCCCAAATTGAGATTTACGCTTGCGCAGGCCGGCACTGCGGGAAGATAGCATGGCTTAAACAACCCAATTATCCGCCCGATGATCCCAAAGGTATGGGCGGAAAACCAAGGGTAGACCGGGAAAATCCAGATCCCTCAAAGAGGCAGCGACCCCTCCTGGGAATGAATCTAATGTGGGGTTTTACCCATGCAGGAGGAAATCTGTGGGAAGGCGGTCAAATATACGACCCCCGAGAGGGCAAAACCTACAAATGTAAAATGACCCTGGAAACGCCAGATCGCCTAAAGGTCAGGGGGTTTATCGGCATTGCGCTTATGGGGAAAACGAATGAATGGAATCGGGTGAAATAACACCCCCCAAAGGGATCATCCCAGAAAAGCTTCTTCTGCCTCTTTATACAGGAGAGCAGCTTCTTTCTCGTATTTTGGGGAAAAATGAAATATATGTAATTTTTTTACTCTTGCCTTGCAGGCCAGCTCTCCCGCCTGGCGAGCCGTAAGATGGGCTCTCTGCTCAGCTCTTTCACGGTCTTTTTCCAAAAAGGCCGCCTCGCAGAAAAACAAATCCGCCCCGGCCGCTAATTGGATGATCTTTTCCGCATTCTCCTCAGTGTAACGGCAGTCCGAGACATAGGCGATCTTTTGCCCGGGGGTGATGGTCAAGCACTCTCTCAAGGCTCCCAGGGAAATTTCTCTCTGCCGGATATTTCCCTCCCCCAGGGGAACCTTCAGATGGAACTCTTTCCCCTCCCCTCTCCAAAGCGCGCTCTTCAGATCCTTTAGCCACGGGCCAATGGGAAGGCTCATTTGCCTCAGACGTTCCTTATTTACATTGATATGAAAACGTTCTTGAACAGCGAAGGCCAAGCAAGGGATGAGATGATCAAGATGGGTGGTGGAAATCCGAATTTGGGGGTCTTCTTCCAAGACTCCGTTAAAGGGCTCCTCCTTCTCCCAACTTGGTGCAAAACCCTCCTGGCAACGAAAAACCTTCGTTAAAATTCTGTCGGGATGGACTTCGACCGCTTGCACGGCGAAAGGATATTCCGCGGTAAGATTCCAGGTATAACCGGCTAATTTGCCCTGGATGTGGGAAAGAAAGCCTGGGGGCCCGAAGATTTTTAAAATCTTCTCCCGGTTCAGCATGAGCCGCAGGAGGGCATCGAACCCAATGAAGTGGTCAATGTGCGTATGGGAAACAAAAGCGTGCGAAACCTTCAGGAGTTTGGCCGGCCGAATGATTCCCAGCTCACCCATGTCGAAGAGTAAGGCCCGGCGCTCCCAGAGGATCTCTACAAATAGCGCCGGGTCTCCGAAGGGAGCACTAATAAGCTGAGCGTGAAGAAGCGGTTTCAAAATGAAAGGGGCCCAAACGCCTAGGTTCTCGGGCGTTATTCCAGGTTCAAGCGCTTCTTATGAAGCATATCCGTAAACCTCTTGACCTCTTCTGGGGGCATCCGGTAAGTGTGGGACTCCTCCGGAAAAATTTTGGCTTTCACGTCCGCAATGTATTCGCTGAAGGCCCTAACCATGACCTCTCCCAGGTTGGCATAGCGTTTCACAAACTTGGGAGTGAAGGCTTCAAAAGCGCCCAGCATGTCGGAGATGATCAAAACTTGTCCGTCGCAGTGCATGCCAGCCCCGATGCCTAGAGTTGGAATTTTAATGGATTCCGTGATTGCTTTCCCCACCTCAGGCGGAATCGCTTCTAAAAGAAGGGAAAAAGCTCCGGCTTCTTCCACGGCTTTGGCGTCAAGCATCAATTCCCAGGCGCTCTCGGCAGTTCTTCCCTGGGCTTTAAAGCCCCCTAACTGGCCAGAGCTCTGGGGAGTCAATCCAATATGACCCATGACTGACATCCCGGAATCGACCATGGCCTTGATACGGTCGGCCACTCGCCGGCCTCCTTCAAGCTTGACCGCATCGACCTCGGCCTCCTTGTAGAATCTTCCGGCGTTATGCACAGCCTGATCCATGGATTCCTGGTAAGACATGAAGGGCAGGTCACCGATAATGAAGGTATTGGGAGCGCCACGGCGGACTGCCTTCGCATGGATGATCATCTCTTCCATGGTCACGGGGACCGTTGTGGGATATCCAAGAACCACCATGCCTAATGAGTCCCCCACCAGCAGCATGTCCATCCCGGCCTTCTCGGCAAAATAGGCCGATGGATAGTCATAGCTGGTCAAATAAGCGATCTTTTCGCCCGATTGTTTCATCTGGATAAAATCCTGAACAGTCTTTTTCTTGGCCACTTCCTCTTCCTCCCTTCATTGATACCCATGGGAAAAACAAAAAGATCATACGCAAAGGGAAAAAACTCGTCAATATTTAAATTCTTCTTCAGAAAACCCTTGAACTATGTTAGGAAAACTAATGTGCCCAGACCAGGAATGCTTCCATTATGGCTGGATAATCCTCTTTGTCGGTTTTATGGGGGTAAAGCAGGCGTTAGCGTTCATCTCTTGGACCACCCTTTCAGTGGCCGCAAGGACTCGCTCGATATCGTCTTCGCTATGGGCTAAAGATATGCTGCCCCCACCATGCATTACAAACACACCGTGATTCAGCATGCGAATCTTGAATTCATGATCAAGCTTTTCGAGATCCGTGAGATGCTGCATCTCCGTCGGGTTCCGGACAATGGTTTCAGGATTATAGGGGAAATAGGCCCCACATAGGGAACCCAGGCCGATGGTCTTTCCTGTGCTCCCATTTCTTTTGAACGTGTTGGCCATTCCTTCTCTGAGCTTCTGCCCTAACCGGTCGATCCTTGGATAAACTTCTCTGGCATGATTTTTTAGGTATTCGACGACTCGATACCCCACAATCATGGACAGAGGCGAGCAGGAAAAGGTGCCGCCGCCCATAAGCACACTTTCTCCTTTTTCTCGTTTTATGGTGGGATCACAAAGAGAAAATATGTCTGCTCTGCCGGCAATGACCCCCAAGTTGGTCCCACCACCGCAAACTTTTCCCAGGGTTACTAAATCTGGCTTGATTCCATAAATCTCCTGAGCCCCACCCAGGGAAAGCCGATATCCGGTAATAATCTCGTCGAATATGAGCAACGCTCGCAACTTGCTGGTCTCCTGCCGCAACATGTCCAGATACCTTTTATCCGCGGGGATCATGCCCCCCGCTCCCACAACGGGTTCAACGATGATGGCCGCTAAATCATCCTTTACTTCGCCAATCGTCTTCAGAGTTGATTCCTGGTCATTGAAAATAATGGGTTGGGTATATTTACCGATTTCCGGTAACAGCCCTGCACTTTCTGGCTTATCAAAGGGTTTCCGAATCGCCCAAATGAGCTCATTGTTTGCGCCATGCCATCCGCCAGAAATCTTCAGGATAACCTGTCTCTTAGTGAATCCCCGCGCCAAACGTACGGCGTGCATGGTAGCTTCCGTTCCCGAGACTGTGAAGACGATTTTTTCCGCACACGGCACTGTTTGCTGGATGAGTTCGGCAAATTGGACTTGATACTCGTGGAGGATACCCCAATGCGGGCCCAAATCGGCCACTTGCTCCAAGGCCCCTTTTACAAGCATGGGTTTGTGACCGAGAATGAGCGCATAATGCCCCATCCACAAGTCCACATATTCGTGGCCATCGACATCCCATATCCTGGAGCCGTCCGCCCCTTTGATAAAAATTGGATATGGGGGATAATAACGCATTCGATGGCTGACACCACCTGGCATAACCTTTTGGGCCCGTTCAAAAAGTTTCCTGGAAACGGGGGTTCGCTCTAAATATCTCTTTATATAATCTTTTTCTTCCATGGAATCTTCCCCTCTTGGTTCGATCGCCGGCCTTACGTCCTACCCTCCAGGTGAATCCAATTACCAGATTGCGGGATTCCATTCCCGCCAATTTAGATCATATCGGCTGCGGAGGAAAAATTATAGCGATGGCTCTCTACCTCATCAATTTTTTCAATCGTCCATTAACCCACGGCCAAAATCATGTCAATGAAAAATAGGTTCTAATTCTTATTCCGCAGAGCAGCTGCCTTGCGGGGCGCGGCCATCCATAAGAAGATTAAGGCCAGCGCAATAGAAACGATGCTTAGGATAAAAGCGCTAACGTAGGTCCCAGAGATGTCGAATAGGTAGCCGCCCAGCCAGGGACCGATGGCCCCACCCGCTCCCATCCCTGTCAGCAACAGACCGGCAACGGGACCGAAATGCCTTCCGTGGAAGATATCTGCGGACCCTGCAAAAATGGTGGGCGTAAAAAGCCCAGATCCAAAACCAAAAAAAATAGAAAATATGTACAAAAGCCAGGACTGGGAAGTATGGCGCACGGAAATGAGCGCCAGCAAAGCAATGATGGACAGCATAGCCGCCAGGGTAGCTGTTTTTTCTCGGCCGAGCCAATCCGACAGGAATCCGAATAGTTGGCCGATAAAGACGGTGATGCCAAAAAGCCCGAAGATGGAAACGCTGAACATACTGCTATAGCCGACATCTTCGGCAAATTTTACCTGATGGGCCAATACCAAATAACCTCCAATTCCCCAATAAAGAGCATAGGAGATAACCAAAAACCACAGCCGAGGTGTGCGCAGGACTTGGCCCAAGGTCCAGTCACTGGCCGGGAAGCTCTCCCTGTCCACCCCATCTCCTTTTGCCCCCTGGCCCACCTTAACCTCGGCGGATCCATAAGGGGTAAGGCCCCTGTCTTGTGGGCGATAATAGAAAAAGAAGAGGATCAGGGGGAGAAGAAGAAAAACCAGGATGCTTGCCAGAACCAGATACGCGCTGCGCCATCCCCATCCCAGGATGATAAATTCAATGAAAATGCTGTAAACAAAACTTAGACCTCCGCCCATCTGGCCGAGTCCCAAAACCAATCCCCTCCTCTTTACGAACCAATTCATGAGAGCCGGGGCTAAGATGGGCCAGCCGCAAAAGGCGCTCCCCAGCGGCATCAGGACTCCAAAAAGGAAATAAAAGTGCCAAAGCTCTCGGCCAAAACCGCACCCCGCAGTGGCCAGGCCCAGAATTACGATCCCCAGGGGCATTACTCTCCGGGCCCTCCAGCGGTCGGCGAGGGCACCGGCAAGAGGGGCCAGGAGCCCGTAGATGAAAATATTCAAGGACAGCATGATGGAAATATTTCCTCGGCTCCAGCCGAATTCACTCAGAATGGGTGAAAAGAAAACAGAGAAGGAGTGCCGGATGCCATATATGAGGACCATGCTCACCACAGAAACTCCCACAATCACCCACCCATAAAAAAAAGACCCCTCTCTGGCCATTCCCATCCCTGCGGCAATGATTTCCTTTAAAGATCTATTGTAGCCTGGCCGCCATTCTTCGGCTCTGTCTTATATACGCCAAAATAAGCCAAAACACAAATACCAGATCCAAGGCGAGTCTCATCCTGGCCTATATCTTCCGATCAGAGGAATCCGCAGAATGGGAGGAGATAGCTCAAATTATAAGACAGACCATGTTTCTGGGATGCCGTAAAGGAAAAAGGTTGAACCGCGGGTGATTTTCTGTTAGATTTTGGCCTATGGAAATTTGGCTCGTCATCCTGCTCAGTATCTTTCTCGCCTTGCTCATCTTTTTTTTCTTGCACAATGCCCGGCAGTGGCGGGAAGTCCGCGCCAGCAAAGAGAAGGATCCTGCCTTTCTGCTCCTGCAGCAGCAGATCGACGGCCTGCGCGACCAGGTGAGCCGGAGCCTGGAGGGAAACGTTCAGCTCGTCCATCAGCAACTGTCTTCGTTATCCAGCCAGATCACCACCCACTTGAATTCCGTCGCTTCCCAGCTGAGCGAGCAGGTCGGCACCGGAATGGGGCTTTTACAGAGGGCCAGTCAGCACTTCAGCGACCGGGTGCAGGATGTGCAAACCCGGTTAGCCCAGCTTGATGAAGCCAACAAGCGCATCTTGGAAGTGGGTCGTTCCATCGCCACTTTACAGGAGATCCTGAGGGCTCCCAAGATTAGGGGAGGGCTGGGGGAATTCCTGCTGGGAGACCTCCTGGCCCAGATCATGCCCGCTGAATATTTCAGCCTGCAGTATTCATTCAAGAGCGGGGAAAGGGTGGATGCCGTGATCCGCTTAAGTCAAGGGCTGGTTCCGGTCGATGCCAAATTTCCCCTGGAAAACTTTCAGAAGTCGCTCATGGCCCAGGAGGAGGGAGCCAGAAAGAATCTTCTCAAACTCTTTGCCGCAGACGTGAAGAGACACGTGGAGGCCATCGCCAGCAAGTACATCCTTCCCCCGGAAGGAACCTGCGATTTCGCCCTCATGTATATCCCTGCAGAGAATGTATACTACGAAGCCTTCATCAAAGATGAAGCCCTTGGCGAAGGCAAGGGTCTGCGAGAATTTGCCTTTGAGAAGCATGTCATCCCGGTCTCCCCCAATAGTTTTTACGCCTACCTGCATACGATTCTTTTGGGGCTCCGGGGCTTGAAAGTAGAGGAGAGCGCCAGGGAGATCATGCGTCATCTGTCCGGCCTGCACGGGCAGCTGGACAGATTCCAGGAAGAGTTCAGAAAACTGGGAAAACACTTGGAACAATCCAAAGGGAGTTTTGATTCGGCCCAGCGGCAGCTCGAGAAGTTTAGCGATAAGCTCGCGACGATGGAGTCCCCCCCGCTTCTCCAAACAACCAAAGAAAATTCCACAAAAATTTCTAATCCGCAGTGACCTTTTTTTTTGCCTGGTGGGTGGCGTACCATTCGAGTTGGCGGAATATTCCGCGGAGGATGGCCACGTCACGGTCGCCAAGGTTCGCCCGTCCGAATATTCGCCTCAGGGTGTGCATGATTCTTTTGGGATTTTTGGGGTCGAGGAAACCGATGCGCAGCAAAAGGTCTTCCAAGTGGGCGTACATCCTTTCGATCTTTTGGAATTCTGCCACCTTGGGAAACGGTCCGGGAGCAGAGGCTCCCCCTGCCGCATAGGCC